>JAGNOB010000174.1 GCA_017990305.1 Leucobacter sp. | reverse complement strand
GCCCGAGGCAACGTCTGCTTCGCGCCCCTCGTACAGCGCCTTCGCAAAATCTGTTTTAACGACGGCCGGCGCAACGGCGTTGACGCGGACCTCTGGGCCGAGCTCCGCGGCCAGGGTTGTCGTCAGATGCATGACCGCGGCCTTCGTGACGCCGTACATGCCTATTCCCGGTGAGGGCGTCTTCCCTGTCACTGAGGAAAGGTTCACGATAGAGCCAGCGTGCCCCGCAAAGCCAAGTGTGGGGTGGTGGTATGCCGCCTGCGCCCAGGCGAGCATCGACACGACGTTCACCTCAATAATCTTGCGCGCGGCACCGAGGTCGACGTCGATGAGCTTGCCATAGATCGGGTTGATACCCGCGTTGTTCACAAGTATGTCGAGCCGGCCCCACTGCGCTGCAACTCGGTCCATGACATCAGCCCGGTGGTCAGGGTCATCAGCTTTGCCCGGTACGAACATGACCTGCTCCTCCGGAAGGGTTTTCGCCGCGTCACGCAGCGCTTCTTCGGTGCGGGCGGTAATGCAGACCTTCGCGCCGTCTGCGGCGAGCCGCGCCGCGATTGCGAGGCCAATTCCCCGGCTTGCCCCGGTGACAATTGCCACCTTGCCCGCAAGCGGGAGCGTACTGCTGTGTGTCATGTAGAACTCCATCGTCATTGAAAGAACCGTGACCTACCCTGATGGGCCGACCGATCACTCGCTCGGTACTCACTGTAGCCCGACGAGCTTTCTCCACACAAGCCTCTCAGCTTCCACCCCGCTTTCGCGTGGCGAAACCCACCCCTACAGCAGGCGCTTGGAGAGCGCCCACGCCGTGAGCTCGTGGCGGTTGGACAGCTGCAGCTTTCGCAACACGCTGGACACGTGCGTCTCCACCGTCTTCACGGAAAGGAACAGCTCGGCAGCGACCTCCTTATAGGCGTATCCGCGCGCGATCATACGCATGACCTCCTGCTCACGTGCGGTCAACCTGTCCAACTCGTCATCGGCCGCAGCCGTTTCACCGAGGCCCGTTCCGAACGCGTCGAGCACGAAGCCGGCGAGGCGCGGTGAGAAGACGGCATCGCCGCCGCGCACGCGAAGCGCAGCCGCCGTCACTTCCGCTCCCGATGCGGTCTTCGTGAGGTAGCCGCGCGCTCCAGCCCGGATCACGCTGACGACGTCATCGGCAGCATCAGAAACGCTCAGCGCCAAGAACCGCGTCGCCCTAGCGGAACCCACGAGGCGCTGCAGCACCTCCGCGCCGCCCCCACCCGAGCCGCCTGGCAGGTGCACGTCAAGCAGCACCACGTCTGGCGCAAGCCCTGGAATGACTTCCACGGCTTCATCGACAGTTGCGGCCTCGCCGACCACCTCAACTTCCGGGCCGAGTTCGGCGCGGAGTCCGGTGCGGAAGATCTGGTGGTCATCGACGATGACCACGCTGATCCGGCTGCTGTTGGTGTCGCTCACGATGTCGCCCCTGTCTCTGCGTCGCCCGCAGGGTTCTGTTGCTGCTCACGCGGCATCTCGAGCCGCACCGAGGTCCCGCTACCACCGGGACCAGGCACAATCTTCGCAGTTCCGCCTGCGTGAGACATGCGCCCAAGGATCGAATCTCGCACACCCATGCGTCCCTCTGGCAGGTTTCCGAGGTCAAGGCCTGGCCCGCGGTCGGTGATATCGATCGAGACGCGAGCGGGCGTCACTTCTGCAAAGACAGTCACCTCTCCCCCTGCGTGCTGCGCAGCGTTGAGCATTGCCTCCTTTGCGGCGGCGACGATGGGTTCGGGTACGGCGACCTCGGCACCGACGCCGACCGTTTCAAACCGCACAGCGTGGGTATCTTCAAGCGCCGCAGCGTGCGCCCGCAGCTCCTCGAGAGCCGTCTCGCGCGGTGCGGCG
Source organism: Leucobacter sp. (assembly GCA_017990305.1). Classification (GTDB taxonomy): domain Bacteria; phylum Actinomycetota; class Actinomycetes; order Actinomycetales; family Microbacteriaceae; genus Leucobacter. The sequence continues at coordinate 3,272 of JAGNOB010000174.1, read as the reverse complement.
CTCCCACCGTCGGCGGCGCGGAACAGCCACTCCCGCAATTCGCGCTCCTGACCGCGCGCGATGCGGGCAACTTCACTGCCCGGTTCAGACCGCTGCTGAATGAGCGCGAGCGTTTGCAACACGGAGTCGTGCAGGTGCGCGGCAATTTCCGAGCGTTCCGCCTCACGTGCGCGGCCGGCGCGCTCGGCTACGAGTTCGCGATTGAGTCGGAGCAGCCATGGCGCGATCGCGAGCGCGACACCGGCGAGGGCGGCGAGCGCCGCAGCGATCACCGTCCAGACGCTCGGGTTTTCCGCGGTCACGAAGAACATGAGCACCCCAACGGCGACAAGGGCGAGCGCGCCCAGCACGCGCGGCACCTGGTTCGCGTCTGGCCGGTTCCGGTCGGCAACTTGCCACCAGGTGAGCCCGACCCCGACGAGTACTGCAAGGCCTGGAAGGATGATGGATAACCGAAGTTCGACCCCGAACCGCTGAACCACAAACAGCACCCCGACGAGCAACAGGCAGGCCCCGAACAGCAGCTCGGCGACGGGCCAGCGGCTGATCCTGGCGGATCTCGCTCCGTCAGCCGAGGCATCTGAGCTGGCGGATCCTGCCTCTGCGGCGAGCGCCGGAGCTGCTTCTGGGGGTTGCGGCCGGGCGGGGGCATGCTGCGCTGGCTTGGTGAGCGCGCTGCGCAGCGGCGCGACGCTGCCCTCGGCAGTATCGCGCGGAACCGTTCCCCACAGCCACAGGTACAGCAGCACCCCGGCTCCTCCGGCGAGCGCCAGGGCAAGCATGACGATCCGCACGGACATCACAGGCACACGTAGGTGTTCAGCGAGGCCCCCGCAGACCCCCGCGAGGAGGCGCTCCGAGGTCGAGCGCGTGAGGGTGCGCCTCGGGGGTTGTGTGCTGATCATGTCTCCATCCAAGCACCCTATGCGCGTTCTGAGGGGCCTCAGGGGAAGGAACCAGGGTTCGATCAGGGTGAACCCCCATAGCTCGCTTGGCTAGCTCAGTGCAGACTCGAAGTATGAACGAGACACCTCCCCCCTCAGGTGCCGCCCCGAGCGGCGCCCCACAGAACGCGCCGTTCGGTGCCGGCTTCTTCACCTGGATTCGCGGACTCGGCATCGGCCGAGGCGGCGACCGCTGGTTTGCCGGTGTCGCTGGCGGTATTGCCATGCGCGCTGGGATCGACCCGATTATTGTGCGCGGTATCTTCGTTGTGCTCGCTGTGCTTGGCGGCCCCGGCATCGTGCTCTACCTTGCAGGCTGGCTGCTGCTGCCCGACCAGGGCGGACGCATTCACCTTGAGGAGGTATTCCGGGGGCGAGCGGGGACCGCGGCGGTAGTAGCTACTGTCGCGGTCGGAGTCTTCGTCGTTCTCCCGGTGTTCTTCCGCGTCCTCGGCATCACTGCGTTTGGCGGCTGGAGTCTCTGGAACTCCATCGGGGTACCCGACTGGATGTCGACCACGGTTGCGGTGATCGTATGGATCGGGGTCATCGCCGCGTTGGGATTCCTGGTGAGCAGGATCGTCCTCCAGCACGGCCGTAAGGTTCGCGAAGAGGCCGCGCCGGCACAGGCATTCGCCCCACCCGCGCCTTCCACCCCCGACGCACCTCAGCCACACGAGTTCGCCGCTGGGTTCCCCAGCGCCGGGCAGCCCACGACCGTCGCCTCGCCAACCTCGGCTCCCGGGACCCACCACGCGGGGACAGCCCCGACCACCGACCCCACCGCGCCAACTGCGACCGCTCCCTCCCAGGATTGGACTCAGCGGCTGACCGCGGGCGCCGAGCGCGCAGGGGAACAGGCCGCCCGCTGGGGAGAGGACGTCGGGAAGCAGGCGGACGACTGGAGCGCCAGGTACGCGGAGCAGCACGAACTCACGAAACTGGGGGCGGCACACGTCGTCATTACGCTCGCGCTCGCCCTCCTCGCGGCAGGGGGCGCGGCCCTCGTCACCTTCGATATGCAGCTCAACTCCGGCCTTGTCCTCACCGCGGCATTGCTCGGCGCAACCGCGGTGCTTGCGGTCTCGCTCATCGTCGCTGGCATCCGCGGCCGGCGGACCGGCTGGGTCGGGTTCCTCGCGACCTGTGGCGTACTCGCGCTGCTCTTCACGTCGGTACTCCCGACAGGAAGCAAGTTCCAGCCGTTTGGCACCGTCGAAGTGAGCGAGACCGCTCCCGCTACCGTACTCCTCGCGGGTAAGAGCGACCTCGACCTCACCGCACTCGACGCCAGTGGGGGGACACACAACCTCGACGTCTGGCATCTCGCGGGCAAATCGGTGGTGACGCTTCCCGCCGAGGAGCCTGTCGTACTCACCGTGCGACTGCTCGCCGGCTCAGTCGACGCGTCAGCAGTCACCCAGGACACGTCGTCAGTCGCTGGTCCGCTCCTGTCACGCACCATCGACACTCGCGTGAATGACTCCGAGGAGGCTACCCGAGTGACCGTCTACATGCTCGCCGGCAGCGTGCACGTGCAGGACGCCCCCAACGCCTCACCGCGTGATCGCGGCGAAAGGTCACGGGACACGAACAGTGTGCCGTACGCCGAACTCGGCGAGGAACTCGGCGAACTGCGCGAGCAGGCTGGTGAGCTGCGCGGCGAGTTGAAAGAGCCAGGGATCAGCGAAGTGCGAGAGGAACGCCTGCAGAATACGCTTGACTTCACCCTCGACGAGATCGAAAAGCTAGAGAAGGAGCTCGCACGATGAGCACCGACCAGACCTCAGAGCCGCAGCCCGCGGCGCAGCAGCCCGCCGTGCCGATGCCTGCGGAGCCCATAGCGGCGGAGCCCATACCGGCCGAACCCATGCCGTCCGAACCCATGCCGTCGGAGCCGCAGTTCACGACGCAACAGCCCACGGTCGCCCAGCCCACGGCACCGCAGCGTCCCCAGAAGGCGAGCCCGCGCACCAGCCCCATCGTGTGGGGTGCACTCATTCTCGTGTTCTGCGCCTACGTGGCGGTGCGCGCCGTTGGCGGATCCGTGGACCCAACCGCGTGGCTCATCACCACGATTCTGGGCCTCGGAATCCTCCTCCTCGGCGTCGGCGTCGCGGTCCTCGTCCGAGGATCACGCGACCGCCAATAGCCGAAACCCTAGCGTTCGACCTTCGGGATCGGCCGCGTCTGCGCTGCGAGCCAGTGCAACGGAATATCGATCGCCACTCGGGTGCCGCCGGCAACGTCGGCGCCCCAGTGGATCGATCCACCCAGCTCGCCTTCGATGAGCGTGCGCACAATCTGCGTGCCGAGCCCGTCTCCGAC
>JAGNOB010000173.1 GCA_017990305.1 Leucobacter sp. | reverse complement strand
CGCGAGTACGCGGTTGCGCAGGATCGCCTTCGGGCCGGGAACGTCGTAGAGCACTGAGGTGGTCATCGCGCGATCCTCCATTTCTTCTCGAGCCGGTTCTGTATGAGGCTCAGCAGCATCACCAGGACGATGAACACCGCGGCGACCCAGAGGAGAACCTCCATCGGGCTGCCCGGCCGGTCGCCCGAGTCGTTGATTGCTGCGCGGAGCTGGGCGAGCTCGGCGATCGAGAAGCCGGCTGCGACTGTGGTGTTCTTGAGGAGAGCGATGAACACGCTCATCATCGGTGGCACGACCGAGCGGAACGCCTGGGGCAGCACGACGCTCGTCATGACCTGCCCAAACGGCAGCCCGATCGCGCGTGCGGCCTCCGCCTGGCCGACGGGAACGGTGTTGATGCCTGCCCGAATGACCTCGGCGACGTAGGTGGCGGTGTAGACGCCGATCGCGGCGATGCCGAGCACCGTGAGATTCATGCGGCCGAAGCCCAGTGCGGGGTAGCCGAGCACGAAGAAGAAGAACACGAGCGTCAGCGGGGTGTTACGGATGATGTTCACGTACACGGTTCCAACGCCGCGCGCGATGGGCACGGGCGACACACGCATCGCGCCGACGACCAGGCCGAGCACAAGCGCGATGACCCCGCCGGCTGCGAACACGAGCAGCGTGTTCCTGATCGCGATCCCCCAGAGATCGAGGTTCCCGAAGATGACGTCCATTCGTCTTCCTTCTATGAAGAGAGCGTTCGGGGGCGGGCTGGCCGCCCCCGAACTCTTGTGCAGAGCGCGCGCCCGAAAGCGCGCCTACCGCGGGTTAGTACGCGTCAACCTCGGGCTGGTCGACCTTGATGCCCGAGTCGCCGAGGTTGTTGTCAAAGATCTTCTGCCAGACGTCGCCGCCATCAGTGAAGAGCTCGTTGATGTGTGCGCGGAACGCGTCGTCGCCCTTTGCGAGACCGACGCCGTACTGCTCCTCGGTGAAGACCGGGCCGCTGGTGACCTTGAGGTCGTCAGGCTGCTGGGCGGCGTAGCCGATGAGGATCGCCTGGTCGGTGGTGACCGCGTCGACCTGGCCGTTCACAAGGTTCTCGACGCAGGCCGAGTAGAGGTCAAACTCCTGCGGCTTGATCTCCTTGAAGTTTTCCTTGATGTTCTGGATCGGGGTCGAGCCAGTCGCCGAGCAGACGGTCTTCCCGTTCAGATCCTCGAGCTTCTGGTAGTCAGTGTCATCAGAACGCACGAGCAGACCCTGGCCGGTGATGAAGTAGGGGCCGGCGAAGTCGATCTCGGTCTTGCGCTTGTCGTTGATCGAGTAGGTGCCGACGTAGTAGTCGACGTCACCGTTCACGATTGCCTGCTCGCGGTTCGCGGAGGCGATCGCCTTGTACTCGATCTTGTCCTCGTCGAGGCCGACCGAGGCAGCGATCCAGCGCGCGATGTCGACGTCGAAGCCGCTCCGCTCCTGGGTCACGTTGTCGTAGTACCCGAGGCCGGGCTGGTCTTCCTTGACGCCGATGACGACCTTGCCGCGCTCCTGGATCTTGTCGAACGTCGGGCTGCCTTCGAGCGTGAAGCCCTCAGCGACGGTCCAGGGGGTACCCGATGCTGCGGGAGCGGTGTCGCCGCCTTCACCCTCGGGGGCTGCGGGGCTGCCGCTGTTGCAGCCAGTGAGCGCCAGTGCGGCCGCTGCTACGAGGCCGACGGTGGCCAGAGCTTTCTTGAATCGCATGATGCGTTCCTTTCGGTTGGGACCGGGCTGCCCGGTGCGGGCTTCCCGTCGGTTTAGTTCGTGATGAGCTTGGACAGGAAGTCCTTAGCTCGGTCACTCTTCGGGTTCGTAAAGAATTCATCGGGGGTCGCAGATTCGATGATGCGCCCGTCTGCCATGAACACGACGCGGTCAGCAGCTTTGCGGGCGAAGCCCATCTCGTGGGTGACAACGACCATCGTCATGCCCTCTTTGGCAAGGCCGACCATCACGTCGAGCACCTCGTTGATCATCTCCGGGTCGAGAGCGCTTGTTGGCTCGTCGAAGAGCATGACCTTCGGCTTCATCGCGAGGGCGCGTGCGATAGCGACGCGCTGCTGCTGCCCGCCCGAGAGCTGGGCGGGAAGCTTCGAGGCTTGCTTCTCAACGCCGACTCGCGTGAGGAGCTCCATGGCTTCCTTCTGCGCTTCGGCCTTCGACTTGCCGAGCACCTTGATGGGGCCGAGCGTGACGTTCTCGAGGATCGTGAGGTGCGCAAACAGGTTGAACGACTGGAACACCATGCCGACCTCGGCACGGAGCTTCGCGAGCCCCTTGCCCTCTGCCGGCAGCTCCTTGCCATCGATGCGGATCGAGCCGCTCGTGATGGTCTCGAGGCGGTTGATCGAGCGGCACAGTGTCGACTTGCCTGAGCCGGACGGCCCGATTACGACGACTACCTCGCCGCGGTCGACCGTGAGATTCACGTCAGTCAGCGCCTGGAAGTCACCGTAGTGCTTCTGCACGTTCTCGACGACGACCAGCGGTTCGCTCGCACTCATCTATGTTCCACCTTTGGATCCTGACCGCGAGCGCGGGCTGCGCTGCGTCGGCACACTGCTTGGGTTGCCTGGTTCGAGGAGCGCTTGAAATGCTCGTCCTTGAACCGATCAGCAACACGCTAGTGAGGATCAACCTCCGAAGTCACGGGCATTGAGGCTTTCTTGAGCCTCGCCTTGAGCTTTTCTTGAGGTTCAGTACGACGGTTAGTCGCGGCTCTGCACGTAGTACTCGGCCGCACCGGGGTGGAGCGGCAGCGGGCTCGTAAAGATCGCCTGCCGCCTGTCGAGCAGGGCCGCCGCGGGCACCGACTGCGCGATCTCGGTGCGCGCATCAAAGAGCGTCTGCGTCATCTCGAAGACCAGCCGATCCGGTGCATCCGCCGATGTGATGAGGTAGTTCGGCACGGTCATTGTCTCGACGGCGGCCTCGGTGCCGTAGATGCCGAGCGGGAAGTCGGAGAGCCTGTACACACCAGCGTGGCCGGAGTTCACTTTCTCGACGGTCTCGGGTCGGATCGGCAGCATCCGCACTGGCGTCGTCTTCGACAGCACGTGAATCCCTGGGGTGGGGATCCCCCCGACCCAGAAGAACGCGTCAATCTCGCCGCGAGACAGCGCCTCCGCCGAATCAAGAATGCCGAGATCGACGCTCACGAACTCCCCCTGCTCGATGCCCGCAGCTCGCAGCACGCGATCGGCGATCACGGTGACTCCCGAGTTCGCCTCCCCAACCGATACCCGGAGCCCAGCAAGGTCAGGGATCTCCGTTGCGGGGGAATCGGCGGGCACGACGACCTGCACATACTCGTCATAGACCCGTGCGACGCCGGCCACCGGCAGCGGCTGATCAAACGCGCCGACTCCGGCGACAGCGTCGGCTGCCGCGTCGGCCTGGGCAAACCCCAGAATCGCTTCGCCGCGCCCCACCCGCAGCAGGTTGTCGACAGAGCCGCCTGTCTCGTCAACAGCTATGTCGAACCCGGAGTCGCGGAGGTGCTCAGCGAGCGCACCACCGTAGGAGTAGTAAATTCCCGTCGAGGCACCGCCGGCGATCCGGTGGCTACCCGAGTCGCGTATCTCGGAGTCGCACGCGGCGAGCGCGACAGTTCCGAGCAGCGCGGTGAGCGACAGCGCGAGCGCACGCGCAGTGCGCCGTCCCCGCGGAATCGAGTTACGCATCGGTGTCCCCCTCCAGCTCGACGGCTTCGCTGCTCGTGTTCGCGGGCAACACGAGTGTCACCTCAAGGCCGCCTCCGTCGGGCGAGCTGAGAGCAATCCGGCCGCCGAGCGCTTCCATGAGGTCAGCCGCGATTGCGAGCCCGAGCCCAGACCCCGGCACGTTTTGGTCCTGCGGGCTGCGCCAGAATCGTTCGGTTGCCTGCTCGAGCTGCTCAGCTTCGAGCCCGCGGCCGCGATCCCGAACCGAGATCAGGTGAGAGCCGTCCGCCTCAGCGACGCGCAGGTCGATGACGCTGCCCCGTGGCGCGAACTTCAGGGCGTTGTCGATGATGGCGTCAAGCGCGCTCTCGACCGCCATTCGGTCGGTCGCGTTGAGCACCGGCCCCTCCGTGAGGGTGTGGAACACCACCCAGCGATCCGCCGCGCGATCGTGCCATCCTGCGGCGCGGTCCGCGGCAAGCTCAGACAGGTCCACCGCGACAAATGAGGAGTCGGACTTTCCGTCGCGCGCGACGTTCAGCAGCGTGTCGAGGATGCGCGTCATGCGCCGACCTTCGTCGCGTGCGTGCTCAACGTCGTCGATCCACCCCTCGTCGAGTCCTGTCGCAAGATATTCGACGCGCATGAGCAGCGCACCGAGCGGGTTACGCAGTTCGTGCGAGGCGTTCATCACAAACTCCTGTTGGCGCGTCATCACCCGCTCGATTTCCTCGGCCATCTGGTTGAACATGCGAACCATGCGGCGGGCTTCTGGCGGGCCTGTCTCGTCATCGATCCGCGCTCCCATCTCGCCGTGCTCGATAGCGGCCATCGCGCTGTCGAGCCGGTGGAGTGGTTTCAGTACCCAGCTCGCGAGCCGGTACACGGCCCAAATGAGCCCAACGATAGTAAGGCCGCTCACGAGCACGAGCACGCTCCACTGCGTCAAGATTGCGCGGCGCGGCGCTTCGTTGCTCGTCGAGATTCGCACTGCACCGATGACGCTGCCGTCGTCGAACACCGGCTCAACGATGACGGTTTCGCCGCTCCTCAACGGCAGCGACTCACCGACGGGCTCACTGCGTCGACCGGCGAGGGCGAGACTCAGCTGAGCCGTGGCCTCCTCAGTGAGCTCGGGCATCCGCGCACCCGACGCCCAGACTGTCCCCGAGCGATCGTAGACCACGACCTTCGCGTCGTAGAGCGTCCCGAAGCGTCGCAGTTCTGTCTCGATCATCGCGGGATCCGCCGCCCGCAACGCCTGCCTGGCCCCGGTCGTGAAGTAGCTCAGATCGGCGAGCAGCTGTGTCGTGACCTGTTGCTGGATGGTGCGGGCGGCGCTCCAACCGTATGCGCCACCGAGCACCAACAGAATGATGGTCATCGGCACGAGGAAGACCACGAAGAGACGCCGACGCATCGCCTATTCGCCCGTCAGCCGGTATCCCACACCACGCACGGTCGCGATGAGCGAGGGCCGGTT
>JAGNOB010000172.1 GCA_017990305.1 Leucobacter sp. | reverse complement strand
GCATCGAGGTCGATGCCGCCGTCTCGCGAGGCATGTGGGCCGGCGTCGATATCGTCACAGGAATGGCCGCGCAGGGCACCCTCCGAGAAGTAGTTGTCGTCGGGCTCGGCACCAACGGCCCCGTCGAGGCCGAAGCGCTCGCAGCGCTGAAGGACGCGGTGGGCGACCGCCGGCTCGTGCTCGTCGACGCGCACGCAGAACGCGACTGGATCGCCGATGTCAACGCAGATCTCACCGCGTTCGCCGAGGCCCACCGCGGTGTGACCCTAGCGCGCTGGGATGCCGCTGTAGCAGGAACCCCAGAGTTCCTCGCTGAAGACGGGATTCACCCCGGCCCAGAAGGCGGCGAAACCTACGCTACATCGATTCGAGCGGCACTCGACGAACTACTCTCGCCAGGAGAATCCGCTGGCTGGTCTACGCCCCGCCGCTAGGTTGAGGCGCCGCTAGTTTGAGGCGCTGACAGGTTGAGGCGCTGACAGGCTCCCCCGCCGCTAGACTCCCCCCGCACACACGAAAGCGCCCCGTGGTAGAAACCACGGGGCGCTTTCGTTCACGCGAGAGAGCGAGACCTATTCGGCCTTCTCCTCGGCAGCTGCTTCCTCGGCGGGAGCCTCGGTCTCGGCGGCCTCTACGGTCTCCTCGACTACCTCGGTCTCCTCGACAACCTCAGCCTTGGGCTCAGCAGGCGCGGCGGCCTTCTTCGCCTTGACCTTCGGCTGGACGGGCTCGAGAACGAGCTCGATCACTGCCATGGGGGCGCGGTCGCCCTTGCGGTAGCCGGTCTTCACGATACGGGTGTAGCCACCCTCGCGATCCTCAACAAGCGGTGCGATCTCGGTGAAGAGCTCGTGGACAACCGACTTGTCGAGAACGCGACGCATGACGCGGCGACGCGAGTGCAGGTCACCGCGCTTCGCGAACGTCACGAGACGCTCTGCGAGGGGCTGCAGGCGCTTCGCCTTCGTCTCGGTGGTCTGGATGCGCTTGTGCTCGAAGAGCTGCGCAGCCATCTGGTTGAGCATCAGGCGCTCGTGAGCGGGACCGCCTCCGAGGCGGGCGCCCTTGGTGGGCTTAGGCATGTGTGTACTCCTGTTGGTGTTCGATCAGCGAAAACGCCGGATCGTTAGTTAACGTCGTCTTCGTAGCTGTAGAAGTTGGCCCCGTCAAAACCGGGAACCGCGTCCTTGAGCGAGAGACCCATCTCGGCGAGCTTGTCGCGCACCTCGAAGACGGACTTCTGACCAAAGTTACGAATGTTCATGAGCTGGGCTTCCGAGAGCGCAACGAGTTCGCTGACGGAGTTGATCCCCTCACGCTTGAGGCAGTTGTAGCTGCGCACAGACAGGTCGAGATCCTCGATCGGAATCGAAAGCTCGCCCTCGGCAACAACCTCGACCGGCGCCGGGCCGATCTCAACGCCCTCAGCTGCAGTGTTCAGCTCGCGTGCCAGCCCGAAGAGCTCGACAAGCGTCGAACCTGCCGACGCAATTGCGTCGCGGGGGCTGATTGCCGGCTTCGACTCGACGTCGACCACGAGGCGGTCGAAGTCAGTGCGCTCACCGGCACGAGTTGCCTCGACGCGGTAGGTCACCTTCAGAACGGGCGAGTAGATCGAGTCGACCGGGATACGGCCAACCTCTGCGTCGTCGTTGCGGTTCTGCGCTGCAGAAACGTAACCACGGCCACGCTCGATGGTGAGCTCAAGCTCGAACTGTGCGTCGTCACCAAGGGTCGCGATGACCAGCTCGGGGTTGTGCACCTCGACGCCGGCGGGCGCGGAGATGTCAGCGGCGGTGACCTCGCCTGCCCCGGTCTTGCGAAGGTACGCGGTGATCGGCTCGTCGTGCTCGCTCGAGACGACGAGGCCCTTGATGTTCAAGATGATCTCGGTGACGTCTTCTGTGACACCGGGGATCGTCGTGAACTCGTGGGCCACACCCTCGAAGCGGACGCTGGTGACAGCGGCTCCGGGAATCGAGGAGAGCAGCGTGCGACGAAGTGAGTTTCCAAGCGTGTAACCGAAGCCAGGCTCGAGGGGCTCGATGGTGAAGCGTGAGCGGTACTCGGAGATTGAATCTTCGGTCAGAGTGGGGCGCTGTGCAATGAGCACTGTGTTAGTTCCTTTCGCTGGAGTCCGCTATATGACTCTGCGGTAAAGAGGGTGATGGGAACGTACCAGCTCGTCGAAAGAGCGAGCCGGTGTCGCGCCGACCGGAGCCGACGCGACAGTCGGGCTCAGACGCGGCGACGCTTAGGCGGACGGCAGCCGTTGTGGGTCTGCGGGGTGACGTCGTTGATCGAGCCAACCTCGAGGCCAGCGGCCTGAAGCGAACGGATCGCGGTCTCGCGGCCCGAACCGGGGCCCTTCACGAAAACGTCTACCTTCTTCATGCCGTGCTCCTGCGCCTTGCGGGCGACAGACTCTGCAGCGAGCTGCGCGGCGAACGGGGTCGACTTACGCGAGCCCTTGAAGCCAACGCCACCCGACGATGCCCAGGTGAGCACAGCACCGGTGGTATCGGTGATTGAGATGATCGTGTTGTTGAACGTCGACTTGATGTGGGCGTGGCCCACTGCGATGTTCTTCTTGTCCTTGCGACGCGGCTTGCGCGCTGCCGACTTAGGTGCAGCCATTGAGTGTTCTCCTGAAAGCTATGTGTGAATGGTCGGTGTAAACCGGTGTTACTTCTTCTTACCGGCGACGGTGCGCTTCGGGCCCTTGCGGGTACGAGCGTTCGTCTTGGTGCGCTGACCATGCACAGGCATGCCCCGGCGGTGGCGAATTCCCTGGTAGCTGCCGATCTCAACCTTGCGGCGGATGTCAGCCTGGACCTCGCGGCGGAGGTCACCCTCTACCTTGAAGTTGCCCTCAACGTGGTCGCGGAGCTGAACGAGCTGCTCGTCGCTCAGGTCGCGAACACGGGTGTTCCCGTCGATGCCGGTCGCCTCGAGCGTCTTCAGCGCGCTCGTGCGTCCAACGCCATAGATGTAGGTGAGCGCGATCTCTACGCGCTTTTCGCGCGGGATGTCTACGCCTGCAATACGTGCCATGTCTGGCTCTCCTTGCGGATTAGTGGAGGTGTGGTGCGCATCGTGGGATCAGGCCTCCGACCCGAGGTGTCCCCCAAGAGCGTGTGCTCTTGGGTTCTTCGATGCGCGATTTCAGTTGTAATACGTTGATCTGCGAGCTGCAGGTCAGGGAGTTTAGCCCTGGCGCTGCTTGTGACGCGGGTTGCTCTTGCAGATCACCATGACGCGGCCGTGGCGGCGGATCACCTTGCAGTGATCGCAGATGGGCTTAACGCTGGGGTTGACCTTCATTGTTTTTCCTTAGCGGGTTCGCTGTCCTCGTACCCACGGGATGCCGTGAGCCGTTACTTTCCGGTGGACGTGAACGCAGGTCTACTTGTAACGGTAGACGATGCGACCGCGGGTCAGATCGTACGGGGTCAGTTCCACGATCACGCGGTCCCCTGGAAGGATGCGGATGTAGTGCTGACGCATTTTCCCCGAGATATGCGCGAGCACCTTGTGGCCGTTCGTAAGCTCTACCCTGAACTGTGCGTTCGGGAGTGCTTCAGCTACTTGGCCCTCGATCTCGATGACGCCGTCTTTCTTCGCCATAGCCTCACTGTCGCTCGTGTTGATTCACCGGTCTTGCGAATGCTCTCCCCTGCTTTTCGCGATCGCGAAAAACAGGCACAAAGCACCAACGAGCAATCCTATCCCGGATTGCCCGCAATGTCCACCCTACCCCGTTGCCATTGCGGGCGCATGGTTTTCTCACAACGACTCGCCGCCGGTGAGCATCTGACCAACCGCACCACGGAGCCAATCCCCGCGCTCCTGCGTTCCGACTGAGTATCTTGCCGCGATGTGCCCGTCGGGCCTGACGAGGAGCGCGTCACCCTCACGCACTCCCGCTACCTCCGCAAACAACGCGCTCAACCCCTCTTCAGGATCCGCCGCAGCGCTGCCATTCGCCGCGTCGCCGCGGATGACAACGATTCTGACTGGCGCACTCAGCGCTCCGCTCCCTTCAAGCTCGGCAACCCGCGCACGCCAAGCCTGCGCGTCAGCACCAACCACCACTCGCGTTTGCCCCCATCCGAGATCCACGGAGGAGACCGCGCCATCCGCGGAGACGGGCACGTGCGGCAGACGGCGCCCCACGTCTCCAGCTGGCGCGTAGCCCTGCAGCAGCAGCGGTGGGGCTGGCGAATAGCCGCTCGTCAGGAGCAACTCGTCGTCGATCCCGTAGGCCTTTCCCGAGTTGTCGAGCGACCGCTCGACAACGGCGCTGGCCACCGGCCGGCGCTCCGCGCTATAGCGATCCAACAGCGCGTCGTCCGCTCGCCCGCGCACCACCGCCGCAAGCTGCCACGCGAGCGTGAGCGCATCGGCTATGCCCACGTTCATGCCATGCCCACCCGTCGGCGGTGTCTGATGCGCAGCATCACCGGCAATGAGGAGCCGACCGACTCGGAAGGTCTCTGCGACGCAGGCGTCCATGCGCCAGAGCATGGTGTCTTCGATCGCAACGGAGAGGGCGGGGATCCCTGCTGCGTCGCGCACAAGACGCACCTGCTCAGCCCCGTCTGCGCGAAGCTCCGAAATGTCGGTGACAGGCCCAACCGGGTACTGATAGATCCACTGTGTGTCGTTGTCGATGGCGAGGAATCCACCCTTGCCCTCCGAGATAAAGTACGAGGTCGCCTCCCTGCCACGCACTGCGTCCCCTAGCGGAGCACGGAATCGAATCGAGAGGAACCTCGAGAGGTCTTGTTCACCACGAAGCTCGATCCCCGCCTCGTCGCGAACAAGGCTGCGTGGGCCGTCGCAGCCGACGACGTAGTTGGCGCGGTAGAGGCCAGCCCACTGTCCCTGCGCAACCCGCAGGTCCACGGCGTCAGCGGTCTCGCTGACCGCCGTCACGCGCGCACCAAAGCGGATGTCCGCCCCGGCCTCACGCGCAGCTGCAGCGAGCACTGGCTCGAGGCGGTCCTGCGAACACAGCGCGCCGGGCGATGGCGTATTCGGCGAGCCCTCTCCGGCGGCGCCCGACGTGAGTTCGGCGTCGGGGTCCACGAGGCTCGCGCCCCGGAAGAATCTCACGTGCTCGGCGGGCAGCGACACCGAGCGCACTGCAGCTTCCATTCCGAGCCCGCGGAAGGTCTCCATC
>JAGNOB010000171.1 GCA_017990305.1 Leucobacter sp. | reverse complement strand
CAGCGCGGGCGAGCAGGAAGCCCGAAGCAGCCGAAGCTCCCCGACGGCTGGCTCAACTCCCGCGACAGCGCGCACATTGATTACGCTGAGCTTGCCGAGGCCGAGCGTGACGATTCAGGTGGATAGCCCGGTGTCGGATACCCGTATGCCTGGCCGTGGCGGTAGCCAGCCTGCCCGTGGTGAGTACCGTGAGGCCGACGTTGAGCGTTTCGTGCCCGAGGTTCACAGCGGCGTGCGGAGCAACTTTGAACGAGACCGCGCCAGAGTGATTCACTCGTCGGGGTTGCGCAAGCTTGCGGCGAAGACCCAGGTGCTCAGCCCGACCGCTGGCATCGACTTCGCACGCAACAGGCTCACGCACTCGCTCGAGGTCGCGCAGATTGGGCGGGAGCTCGCCGCCTCGCTCGGTCTGGACCGCGACGTTGTTGACGCCGCGTGCCTCACCCACGACCTCGGCCATCCACCCTTCGGCCACAATGGCGAACGTGCGCTCGCAGACTGGGCGAAAGACGCGGGTGGCTTCGAGGGCAACGCGCAGACTCTCCGCATCCTCACCCGCCTCGAGGCGAAGCGCTTCACGCAGAGCGGTGCGAGTGCCGGGCTGAACCTGACGCGCGCCACCCTTGACGCAAGCTGCAAGTACCCGTGGAGCCGCGAAGAAGCTCCCTCGGGCAGCGGCAAGTTTGGCTACTACGATGACGACGCAGAGGTGTTCCGTTGGATGCGGCAGGGCGCTCAGGCGCGCGTGAAATGCGCCGAAGCCCAGACGATGGATCTGTCGGACGATATCGCGTACTCGGTGCACGATTTTGAAGACGCGATCGTGAGCGATCACATCGATCCGCTCATTCTCACAAGCCGCTCGGGCCACGACTCGCTCATCGCCGACGTCGCCGAGTGGGCTGGCGGCGACTATACGATTGACGAGCTCTCGCAGGCGTATGACCGCATCTCGGCCACACCGAACTGGCTCACCCGATGGGATGGCTCTCGCCAGCATCAGGCCCAGCTCAAGAACTTCACGAGTGACATGATCGGGCACTTCGCTCGTGCGGCAATCGCTGCCACCATGGCCTCGGCAGACCAAGCCCAGCTCACCCGATACGGCGCCAGCCTTGTCGTGCCACAGGAGATCCACGCGGAGATCGCGGTACTCAAGGGCATTGTCGCGGCCTTCGTGATGGCGAGCGGCCGCAGACAGCCGACCTACCGCCGGCAGCGGGAACTGCTGACTGAATTGCTCGAGACGCTATGGGCCACGCAGGACGCCGACCTTGAGCCTGCCTTCCAGGCCGACTTTGCTGAGGCCGGCGACGAGGCGGCCGCGAAGCGCGTGATCGTTGACCAAGTGGCGTCGCTCACCGACCAGTCCGCGATTGCCTGGCATCGCAGACTGTGTGAAGTTCCGTTGGTGTGACCTGGCGGGCCGAGCAGGCCGCCGCCGAGTAGACTGAGCGCTATGGCGGGGCGGATAAAGGCGACTGATGTCGAGGAAGTGAAGCGGCGCACAAACATCGGCGACCTCGTTGGCGATTACGTTGCGCTCAAGAGTGCCGGCATCGATTCGATGAAGGGGTTGTGCCCCTTCCACGACGAGCGGAGCCCGAGCTTCCACGTACGACCAACGCTCGGATATTTTCACTGCTTCGGCTGCAGCGAATCCGGCGACGCCATCAGCTTCGTGCAAAAGATGGATCACCTGTCATTCGCCGAAGCAGTCGAACGGCTCGCTGCACGCATCAACTATGTCCTCACATACGAAGAGGGCTTCGAGCGGCGCGAGGAAGGCCCGAACCGGACTCGGCTGCTCGCCGCGAATCAGGCGGCGAGTGAGTTCTATCGTGGCCAGCTCATGGGCGAGGAAGCAACAACGGCCCGCACCTTCCTGGCGCAGCGTGGCTTTGACGAAGCATCGTGGGAACTGTTCGGCGTCGGCTACGCGCCGCGCGGCTGGGACGGCCTCACCGGACACCTTCGAAAGCTTGGCTACACGCCCCAGGAGCTCGTGCAGGCTGGGCTTGTCTCAGAGGGTCAGCGCGGCATCTACGATCGGTTCAGGGGCCGAGTGGTGTGGCCCATCCGGGATACCAGCGGGCAGACGCTTGGTTTCGGCGCGCGCAAGCTCTACGACGACGACAATGGGCCCAAGTACTTGAACACCCCTGAAACGCCCGTTTACCACAAGTCTCGAGTGCTCTACGGACTCGATCTGGCGAAGAAGGCAATCTCTCGCGGCCGGAGGGCCGTGATCGTCGAGGGATACACCGATGTCATGGCCTGCCATCTCGCTGGTGTTGAGGATGCGATCGCGACTTGTGGCACCGCCTTCGGCAAGGATCATATTTCGATGCTGCGCCGTGTCATGGGCGACGACGCCGCCGCCGAAGTGATCTTCACGTTCGACCCTGATGAGGCCGGTCAGAAGGCGGCGCTGAGAGCATTCGGAGAAGAGCAGCGGTTCACCGCTCAGACCTACGCAGCGGTGGCGCCAGACGGCTACGACCCGGCGGATCTCCGCCTACACAAGGGTGACGAAGCGGTGCGTGAACTCTTCGACAAAAAGGTGCCGCTGTTCGAATTCGCCCTGAAGCAGGCGATCGCCCGCTTCGACTTGAATTCGGTTGAGGGGAGGGTCTCCGCTCTCAGGCAGGCTGCCCCGATTGTCGCTGGCATCAAAGACCCTGGCATGCGACCCGGCTACACGCGCGAGTTGGCGCGGATGCTCGGACTCGATCTGCGCGAGGTGCAGCATGCCGTGCGCAACACGCGCCAAACCCAGCCAGAACCAGAACCAGAGTTTGCGGGGTCGGGGCCCGATCTCGATCGAGATCCCGAACGGCCCAAGGCCTCCCTTGCGACACTCCGACGGGATCCGGCCGTGTGGCTCGAACGGGACGCCCTCATGGCGATGATCCAGCAGGGCCCCGCCGTTGGGCCCGAGCTGCTGTCTCAGGCCGTGACCGCCCAGGTCACCGAGCCCAACCTGCGCGTCGTGCGCGATGCGCTCCAAACGGCGCTCCCGAGCCTCGGCGGCTCCTGGATTGAATCCATCCTCGAAGCAACTCCGCAGACCCACCAGGGGCTCGTGCGTGAGCTCGCTATCGCTTCAATGCCGCAGCGCGATCCAGCACTCCTGCCAGAGTACGCGCGCGAAGTCGTGATTTCATTGCTTGACCGGGACCTTGTCTCCCTGAAACAAGAGCTGCTCGCCCGCATGCAACGCATTGGAGACTCGACGAGCGAGGCGTCCCGGCGCGTCCAAGAGCAGCTCGCGGCGCTCGAACACGCCAGGCGGGGTCTCCGTAACGACTAGTAAGGTGTGTTTGTGGCACATCCAAACCTCGAGGCAGACCCCGTTCTCTACACCTCAGACCTGTCCTTACGTTATCCGGCTCACGCCGGTGGCCGGGCCTTTCAAGCCGTGGAAGGTGTGAGCGTCGAGCTGCCACGCGGCGGCGTCCTTGCCGTGCTTGGCGAGAGCGGATCTGGCAAGTCAACACTCACGAGGTACCTCGCGGGGCGCGCAACGGACGGCGACAAGAACGCTCGCATCAAAGCGGCAGGCGGAGACGCCCGCGCACTTGACGTGCCGCTCGAACGCCTCTCGCGGCGCAGCCGGTCACGGCTCACTGCGTACGTAGGTCATCTGGCACAGGATGCAGGTGCAACTCTTACGCCGGAGCTCAACGTTGGCGACGTGCTCTTTGAGCCCATTGTTGAACGCGTCAGAAACTTCGACCGTGAGCCGCTCGGTGAACTCGTGGCCGAGATGATGGACATCGTTGGGCTCTCGCTTTCCAAGTTGCAAGAGTTCCCGTACGAACTCTCGAAGGGGCAGCGCCAGCGTGTCGCAGTGATGCGTTCGCTCATGCTCGACCCGACAGTGCTCATCGTCGATGAGCCGACGCTTGGCGTTGATGCGAACAACCGCCCGAAGATCGTCGAACTGCTCAAGTGGTACCGCCAGCGCACGAGCGCATCGATGGTGCTTGTGAGCCACGACATTGGCATGCTCGAAGCTCTTGCGGAGGAAGTCATCGTGCTGCAGCAGGGGAAAATTGTGGGCCGCGGTGAGATCAACACGATCTTCCGGCGGACGGAGCACGACTACGTTCGACAGCTCGCTGATGCCCTCCGCTCGACCGCATACGACGAGATTGCCGAGGAATAGACTCGCCGTGCGCACTGGATTTGCAACCGCCACAAAAGGCTTGGTACGCTAGTCAAGTTGCTGCGGCAATGATCCCCTGTAGCTCAGCTGGCAGAGCGCTTGACTGTTAATCAGGATGTCGTTGGTTCGAGCCCAACCGGGGGAGCAAATGGCCCTTACTCTTAGAGTAAGGGCCTTTTTGTTTACCCAAAGGAGTGTGCAATGACAAACCACCATGGACGAATCATTAGTGTCGACCCGTACGGCGCGCCCGAGGTACATGAGAGCGCGTGGCTCGCGCCGGGCTCGATCATCGTCGGGAAAGTAACCATCGGGGCCGACTCAAGCGTCTGGTACAACGCCGTCGTGCGGGGCGACTCAGATGCGATCCACATTGGCGAACGTACGAACCTGCAGGACGGCGTTGTAGTCCACACGTTCGTCGGACAGGCCACGACCATCGGCAACGATGTCTCGATGGGCCACAACGCCGTCGTACACGGCGCCACCGTCGAGAACGGCTGCCTCATCGGCATGAGTGCCACCGTACTCAACGAAGCGGTTGTGGGGGAGGGCTCCCTCGTCGCGGCAGGGGCCGTCGTGCCGCAGGGGATGATCATCCCGCCGCACTCCCTCGTCGCGGGCGTTCCTGCCAGGGTCGTACGTGAATTGCGGGACTCCGATCGAGAAGCCGTTCGACTCAACTCGGCGGCGTACCTGCAGTACACCGACAACCACAGGGAAGCGACTGCCGAATAGGGGACCGCTCCAGGTGGCATGACGCGCCGAAGGCGTGGCGCGTTCGCCGCCGCGCACCCCCATGCAGTATGCTCGATGAGTCGCGTAAAGCGCCAGACCACTTCCGTGGTCTGGGGATGTAGCTCAATGGTAGAGCCTCAGTCTTCCAAACTGATTACGCGGGTTCGATTCCCGTCATCCCCTCCAAAACGCAGAAGGCCCCACCAGCTGGTGGGGCCTTCTGCGTTGCTACTCACGGACGCTCCGGATCAGCGCCGCCTTGTCCTGCGTATTCTCACGTG
>JAGNOB010000170.1 GCA_017990305.1 Leucobacter sp. | reverse complement strand
GATCGAGCGTTGTTGTGATCGGCTGTGGCGGGGTCGGACTAAACATCGTTCAGGGGGCGAGACTCGCCGGAGCCGCGCAGATTATCGCGGTCGACGTCGTCGCAGAGAAGCTCGACGCAGCGCGGCACTTCGGAGCGACCCACACTGTGGACGGATCCGGCGGAGACACCCTTGAACAGGTGTTCGCGCTCGCTCCGACCGGCGTGGACTACGCGTTTGACGGCATTGGGCGACCCGCCACCACCGAACAGGCGGTGACCATGCTTGGCATCGGCGGCACCGCGGTCGTCGTTGGACTCCCTGCTGACGGCGAGACCGCCTCCTTCCAGCCGCTTGTGCTTGCGATGGGAGGCCAGCGGATCCTCGGCTCTCACTACGGGTCGGTACGCCCGTCGGTTGACATCCCCGACCTCGTCGACAAATACATGGCAGGCGAGCTCTTGCTCGATCCGCTCATCTCAGGTCGTCGCCCACTCGCAGAGGCAGCGTCTGCACTCGACGAGCTCGCCGAAGGGGGCGTGCTGCGCACCCTGCTGATCCCGTAGCAGCGGCGCCGGCGGCCCGCGCTAGACCTGCGTCTCGAACCCGAGCGACCGGAGCGCAAGCCAGGCGGCTGCTCTGTCGTCGGGCCTCGCCATCGACAGCCCGGATAGCTCCTCAATTCGGTGCATGCGCGACACAAGAGTCTGCCGGTGAATCCCAAGGCGTGTGGCGCTTGCGCGGTGCGCGCCGTGCTCGGAGAGGAAAACGAACAGCGTGGCGAGGAGCTCACCATGCGCACCATCGGCGTCGCGTAGATCATCGAGCACCCCACCGAGCTGCACGCGCTGCTCCGGGGAGATCGCGTCAAGCACGAAGTCGACTGTGGGCAGCGCCGAGTAGCGCTGCGTACCCTGCCCAGCGTCGAGGGCAACGTCGAACGCCTGACGCGCTTGCAGGGAGCTGCGCCCAAGGGCATCGATGCTCGCGGGTGCCCCTAAGCCGAGGTGCAGTGGGCTCGACCCGGCCGAGTCGAACCGCTCGACACGATCGGCGAGCTCCGCGGTGCGGTGCTCCGGTACGAATCCGCGCACGCGCCCCGGGTCTTCGACGAAAAGGTGCTCCACACCGAGTTCATCGCACCACCGCTCCATGAGCCGTTCGAGGTCGACCGTTCGGGTTCGCGTGCCGAGTACGAACGCCGTGAGCTCGACCTCGCGCACGCCCCAGCGCCGCAGCAAATCGGTGGCACCGCTCCCACCTGCCTCAAGGATGTCAAGGAGGGCCTCCCGTCCAAGGTGCTCAGTGAGCGAAGGATTTCGGGTACGCAGAACAAGATCGAACAGCGCCGCCGCCTGCGAGGCGAGGTCTCGGATTCGCCCGGTCGCGCTCGAGCGCGATGCAACAACCAGATAGCCGGTGAAGTCGAGGTCAGACCCCACCTGATGGGTTTGCAGGCCTGGGTGCCGCACGCGGACTGGCTTTCCCAGCGCGACGGCCTTCGCGTCGTCGAGGTGCAGCCGACCGGCACCTGCGCTCGCGATGAGCTGGCCGTGCGCGTCGAGCAGCACCGCCCAACCATCGATGCGGTGAGCGAGCTCTGCCATCACTGCCGTAGCTCCCCCGCGCCGTGCAACCTGGGTGAGTACTCGCGTGCCAGAGGCAACGAGCCGGTCGGAGGCTGCCCGGTCGTCAGCGAGCAGGGCCGCGAGCCGAAGATGCAGCGCGTCTTCGACGATGGTCGCCCCGAGTACTGCGCTCATGCCGTGTGCGGCGAGGGTCTTGCGGAGCCGTGGACTGTCTTCCTCGGTGACGAACACCGCGCGCGCGGTGACCTTCGCAGCCTCGGTTCCCCGCGCGAATCTCGCCTGCAGCTCCGTCACGCTGCCGGTGACCAGCGTCGCAAACTCGGCACTCGCTACGACGACGTATTCGCCGACGCGCGCGAGGCCTTCACACGAGGTGTGGTCGGGTATCCCGTTATCAACGTAGCTGCCGCCAACGACTCGAGTGACGGTTCGCAGGTCAAAACTCATGGGCCAACTGTACCAAGTGATGAAACACACCGACAGGTTCCACCACTTGGCGCAGTGACATTGCGCCCCAAAGGTACTTACCATCTCCTGGACGAACTTTTGCGCCCACGAGAGCGCACCCCAATGGAGGAGGAAAACATGAAAGCAGTCGTGTTCCGGGAACCCAACACCCGGGTCGCCGTCGCTGACGTCACGCTCGCACCGCCGAAGGCTGGCGAGGTCCGTGTGAAGATCGCCGCTGCCGGCGTCTGCCACTCCGACCTGCATGTGAAGCGCGGCGAGTGGGAAGCACCCGCGCCGATGGTCATGGGCCACGAGGGCTCCGGCGTCGTGCTCGAACTGGGCGAGGGGGTCACCTCGCTCGCGGTCGGCGACCACGTCGTACTCAGCTGGGTGCCACCTTGCGGCGAGTGCCGCTACTGCTTGCAGGGACACGAGGCGCGCTGCCAGAAGGTCGCGCAGGTCATCAACGCGAAGGGGTCGCTCTTCGACGGCACGTCACGCCTGAGCCTCGAGCAGGAGGACGGCGACACCGAGTCGCTGCACCACTACCTCGGCGTCTCATCGTTCGCCGAAGAGGTTGTCGTACCCGCCTCTGGTGCGATCAAGGTGCGTGACGACGCCCCGCTCGATGTCATCGCCGTTGTCGGCTGCGCGGTTGCGACCGGTGTCGGCGCCGTTATGAACACCGCCGCCGTCGAGCCTGGCTCAATCGTCGCCGTCATCGGCTGCGGCGGCGTCGGCCTGAACGTCGTGCAGGGCGCGAAGCTCGCGGGCGCAGAGCGGATCATCGCGATCGACGTTGTCCCCGAGAAGACCGATATGGCGATGCAGTTCGGCGCGACCGACCGCATTGACGCTTCCGAGGGGAACGCTGTCGAGCAGCTGTTCGAGCTCATCCCTGACGGTGTCGACTACGCGTTCGACGCGATCGGCCGCACCGTCACCACTGAGCAGGCGATTCAGATGCTCGGACTCGGCGGCGCAGCCGTCATCGTCGGCCTGCCTCCGACGGGAGCGAAGGCATCGTTCGAGCCGCTCGTGCTCGCCGAAGCTGATCAGCGCATCCTCGGCTCGAACTATGGCTCGGTCCGCCCCTCGATCGACATCCCCGCTCTCGTTGACCGCTACATGGACGGCCAGCTCAAGCTCGATCCGCTCATCTCGGGGCGACGTCCGCTCGACGAGGCTGCTGAGGCGCTCGACGATCTCGCATCCGGCGGCGTGCTCCGCACGCTCCTCATTCCGTAACACTTCATACCATCTCAAAGGAGAGCTGCATGTCGCAGTCCACTACCCAGAAGGTCGACGCCGGCCTTCGCGAAGGGGTCATGTCTGGCCCCGAGCTTGCGGCTCAGGCCATCGCAAGCATCGCGCCGAGCGCGGTCATCGCGTTCACCGCAGCGTCGATCTTCCTCGGCGCCGGCAGCGGCACCATGTTTGCGTTCGTGCTCGCCACGATCGTCATTCTCTGTGTCGGCTACATCATCAGCATGTTCGCGAAGCGGCACGCTTCGGCTGGCTCGCTGTACACCTACGTCGCGCAGGGCCTCGGCCCAGCCGGCGCGTTCGCAGCGGGCGTCGCGCTGCTCATCGGTTCGTGGGGCATCGCGGCAGGCTCGCTGGGCGGCGCTGTGTCGTACATGTCTGACCTGCTCGTGATCTTCGGGGTGGATTCCGCGGGGAGCACCCCGTGGCTCATCGCACTCGCCGTGATCATCGGCGGCGGCGCGACGTTCTTTACGATTCGCGGCATCAGGGTCTCGGCGCGTATTTCGCTCGTGCTCGAACTGCTGTCTGTCGCGATCATCCTCGTGCTGCTCATCACCGCGCTTATCGTGCTCGGTGACGCGGCATGGGATCCGTCGCAGTTCCGGTTCGAGGGCGTCCCCTTCCAGGGAGTCGCGGCCGGCATGGTGCTCGGTATCCTCGGCTTCGTCGGTTTCTCCTCGGCTGACGCGCTCGGCCGCGAGGCGAAGGATCCGAAGAAAGCGATCCCCCGCGCAATCATGTGGAGTGCCGTCGCCGTCGGCGTGCTCTACGTCTTCGCTGCGTACACGCAGATCGCTGTGCTCGGTGACGAGCTCGGTGAGGTTGCGAGCCCGCTGCAGGCCGTCGCTGAAAAGGTCAACATGCCCGGCTGGTTCACCCCGATCCTCGTCTTCGGTGTCGCAGCATCGTTCTTCGCCGTGGTCGTGGCTCCACTCAACGTTGTCGGCCGCATCCTCTACGTCATGGGCAAAGAGGGCATGGTGCCGGAGCGCTTCGGCCGCACCCACGAGACGCACCTCACGCCGCACCGCGTGCTCCTTATCGCCGGGCCCGCCGCGATCGTGCTCGACATCATCCTGCTACTCATGGGCACCAACCCGATGGACATCACGGTGTGGGTCGACACGTACGGCACCTACGGCTACATGGTGGCGTACTCGCTCGTCGCGATAGCCGGAGTCGTGTACACCACACGCGAGGGCATCAAGAATCGCCTCGTGTGGGTGACCGCTGTCATCGCCGTGCTCGCCATGGCATACGTGTTCATCGCAAATGTCTACCCCGTACCGGTGTTCCCGATCAACGTGATCCCGTACATCTTCCTGGCGACAATGCTCATCGCGTTCTCGCGGTACTGGTGGATCAAGTCGAAGCGTCCGGCAGTGCTCGGCCGCATCGGCAAGACGCACGTCGAGGAGATGGCCGGCATCGGCTAACCCCTCTCAACGCGGAGCGGGTCATGGCGTCGGGCTTTATGCTGGGCGCTATGACCCGCTTTGTGCTTGCACTGGACCCTACCTCTTCCGTGCCCCCGTTCCGGCAACTCCACGACGCCGTGATTGCGGCGGTTGCCGCGGGCGAGCTCGCCCCCGGCTCCCGACTGCCGACGGTGCGGGCGCTTGCCGCTGAGCTGAGCATCGCCACGAACACTGTTGCGTCGGCGTATCGCACGCTCGAGGAGGCGGGTGTCGTCGAGGGGCGAGGTCGCGCAGGCACGTTCGTTCGCCTGGGCGACGATCCGGTCGAGGCGCGAGCGAGAGAGGTCGCGCAGGGCGCGGCCCGATCCCTCACCGAACTCGGTGTGGATCGAGACCGGGCCCTCACGCTGATCGGCGACGCATACGCCGCCCTATAGTGCGGTCGCGCTAGCGCTCGACAGGGTCAGTTGCCCCCGTCCGCAACCAGCGCAGTTCCGCTCGGG
>JAGNOB010000169.1 GCA_017990305.1 Leucobacter sp. | reverse complement strand
TGCTCGAAGCATCCGCTCGTAGCGCACGCTAGCGATCCACCAGCAAGCTCACGCGCGACCCGTTCACGAGCTCGTTCGCTCCTCAGCTCTCCCGGCCCAGCCCGAGACCATCATCGGTTTCGCCCACGCCCCGGGCCTTGCTGCACGCGACCGACGAGCAACGGGATCGACCAGGCTTCGCGCACCCGCACGCCGAACCACAGCGTTCCGCGACCCAGCCGCTCCGCCACAGGCGGCGGCCCAGATTCAGGCCCCAGGCGGCGGCCACAGAAGGACACCCAGCTCATGTCACACAATCAAGCAACCTCTTTTACGTCATCCATCTCGCTGCGCGACGTCACCTTCGAGTGGCCAGACGGGACCGTCGCGCTGAACCGCGTGAGCGGCTCGTTCCCCGAGGGGCGCACGGGCCTCGTCGGGCGAAACGGCGCGGGCAAGTCAACGCTGCTCAAGCTCATCGCGGGCGAACTCACTCCGACCTCGGGCAAGATCGACGCGGCGGGCGACGTCGGCTACCTTCAGCAGACCCTCACCCTGCGCGGCGGAGCAACGATCGCCGAGCTCCTCGGGATCCACACGACCCTCGCGGCCATTCGCGCGATCGAGGCCGGAGACGTTGACCAGCAGCACTTCGACACGATCGGTGACGACTGGGACATTGAATCGCGCGCCGACGAAGCACTCGACCGGATCGGGTTCTCCGCCAGCGACCTCGACCGCCAGGTGAGCGAGGTGTCTGGCGGCGAAGCGATGCTCATCGCGATCACCGGCCTGCGGATCCGCCGCACCGCGATCACGCTGCTCGACGAGCCAACAAACAACCTCGACCGCGCCACACGGGCACGACTCGCCGGCTTCATCGACGAGTGGCCGGGAACGCTTGTCGTCGTCAGTCACGATCTCGAGCTCCTCGAACGCATGGAGCACACGACCGAGCTCCACGCCGGCACACTCACCACCTTCGGTGGGCCCTACAGCGAGTGGCAGGCGCACCAGGAGCAGCAGCAGGCGGCCGCCGAGCAGGCGGCGCGCGCCGCGCAGCAGACCCTGAAGGTCGAGAAACGTCAGCGTCAGGAAGCCGAGTCAAAGCTCGCAGCGCGTGCGCGCACCGCGAAAAAAACACAGCGCGACGGCGGCCTCCCCAAGATCCTCGTCAACAAGCGGGCGAGTGCGGCACAGGAATCGGCCGGCGCGATGCGCTCCACCCTCGATGACAAGGTGCACGCCGCGCAGGCCGCGCTCGACGCTGCCGACGCGCGCGTGCGCGAGGACGAACATATCCACCTGACACTCCCCGACCCAGGGGTACCGCGCGGCAGGCGGATCGCCGAGTTCCACGACGGCGACACAACGATCATCGTTCAGGGGCCCGAGCGCGTCGCGCTCGTCGGCGCGAACGGCAGCGGCAAGTCGACGCTCATCGCACAGTTGCTCGCGGGCAGCGACCCCACGCCCGGGCGACCGTCAGGCAGACTCGCGACCGAGCTCGTCGGTTTCCTTCCCCAGCGTCTCGACGGACTCGACGAGGAAGCGAGCGCGGTAGCAAACGTCTCGGCAGTCGCGCACCAGACCCCGGCAGGGACGATCCGCAACCAGCTCGCGCGGCTGCTGCTGCGCGGGAGCAGCGTTGACCGCCCCGTGAGCACGCTGTCTGGCGGCGAACGATTCCGCGTCGCGCTCGCCCGACTGCTGCTCGCAGATCCCCCCGCGCAGCTGCTCATCCTCGATGAACCCACGAACAACCTTGACATCGCCTCCGTCGAGCAGCTCGCGCAGGCGCTCGACGCCTACCGTGGGGCACTCGTCGTCGTGAGCCACGACTTCCAATTTCTCGAACGACTCGGAATCGACGTTGTGCTTGAGCTCGACGAGGGGGGAAGGCTACACCGGAGGGCGGCACTGGCTGACGTCGCGCACGCCTAGCAGTCGCCGCGCGCGTTTAACTCGGGCGCTCCGCCTCGGGTGAGAACAGCTCCTCGATGTGGCACTCGAAGACCGCTGCGAGGCGGAAGGCGAGTGGGAGCGACGGGTCGTAGCGCCCCTTCTCGATTGAGAGAATGGTTTGCCTCGAGACACCGAGCTCCTCGGCGAGTCGCTGCTGCGACCAGCCGAGGGCTTGGCGTCGCTCGGGAAGCGAGTTGCGCACTAGCTCGCCTGAGTCTTCTGCCAGAGGTAGCGCACACCGAAATCGAGCATTGCACACACGAGCACGGTCGCGAGGACCACCATGACCGGCGCTTCGACCTGCAGGATCGAGAAGCCGACCGCGCCGATACCGCCGACAAGCAGGATGTCGCCGAACGCCCCGCTCGCTGCCTTCTCGTACCAGACGGACTCGATCGACTCCTCTGGTCGGTCAACGGCTCCGGAGATCGTGCTGCGGTCGACAAGCAGGGCCCAAACAAGCATGGCGAGGAACGGGAGGGTCATCGCTGTGAACACAACGAAACCGGCGACCCGAGATTCGGGGGTCACCAGAGCGGAGAAGAGCCACCCCAACCCGCCGGCCAGGATGACGCCACACACAAGTGAACTCGCCACGAGCGCGCCGAGGCCGCCGCCAAATCGGGCGCGGCCCAGCCGAGTCTGACCCCGCTGTAGGCGGTCGAGGTGGGGTGCGGCTGCGCCGCCCGCCGTCGGGTGTTCGTTCATGGCAGGCATCTCCGTTTTCTTGGCAAATCAATCGTTGTACAGCAAACTTTACAGACAAGCTCACTTTACGTCAAGCAAGCTTTACAGGCACTTCGCCGTCGGGCAGCTCCCCTCTTGACATGGCCCGGGGTGCGTGGCCAACGATGGGGAGCATGACGCACACGATCACGATTGGCTACGAACAGATTCTCCCGGCTACCACCCCGACTGCCTTGTCGAACGAACGGTAGCCGTGCCCCCGCTCGGACCACGTGATCTCGTCATCGAGGTTGCTCCAGTGTCCGTGAATCCAGTTGACGTGAAGGTGCGCGCCGGTGCACCGAAAGACGGGTTCAGGGCGCTGGGGTTCGCCGACGCAGCATCGCTTCCACTCACCGGGAGTCGCTCCCACCGCAGGTGCTTGCATTCGCTCCCGACGGCGTCGATTGGGTGTTCACTGCCCACTCAGCCGGCCAGGTCGAGGCACACGCGGAGCCCACTGCGCCCTTTGGGCACATTGTCGCGATCGATGACGGACCACGCGACATCACCCCGTTGAAGACCAAGAGCATCGCCTGGCATTGGGAGCGAATGTTCACCCGCCCGATGCTTCAGACCGCCGACATGATCGAACAGCACAACTTGCTCAGTGCCGTCGCTGAGCTTGTCGACGGGGCACTGTCGGCAAAATCGTCATCCGCGGCTGGGCCTAGCTGCGGCATCCTTCCCGTGAAGAAACTCGAGAAAGGCCAGCGCTGCCGGCGACGGGTTAAATGCACTCCAGGCGAGGTACTCGACACGCGTAGGCCCATCGCAAAGCTCGACAGCACGCACGCCTGCCTGGCCAGCGAGGAGCCCGCGCGCCATAATCGTGACGACGAGGCCGTTGCGCACGAGGTCGAGCAAGAGCCCGACGTCCATTGCCTCAAATGCGACGTCGCGCTGCACTCCGGCGGCCGCGAAGGCGCGGTCGGACTGCGCGCGCCCAGGGGTGTCCGCGGGAAAGTCGGCAAAGGTCTCCCCCGCGAGATCCGCGAGGCGCACGCCGCCACGTTCTCCGTGCGCCACGAGCGGGTGCCCCTCGGGCACTACGGCGACGAGCCGCTCACGGGCGAGCACGCGCGTGGCGACGCCCGTCACCCTGACGTCGTCTGGGAAACCGAGAATTGCGGCGTCCATCCGCCCGGCGGCGATCTCGGAAACGAACCCGTCAGACCCGCCGCCGCGCAGCCCGATTTTCACCGCGGGGTGGGCGCGGTGAAACGCGGCGAGCGCTGCCGGGGCGTCAACGGCCGTCACCGTCGGGATGAGTCCGATCGTCAGGGCACCGCGCACCTCACCTTCGGCGGCCGCGGCGTCGGCGCCGGCGCGTTCGGCCGACTCCAGGCTCGCACGCGCGTGCGGCAGGAAGGCCTCGCCCGCAGCCGTTAGCTCGACGCGCCTGCTCGTGCGGGCGAAGAGTTCGACCCCGAGCTCGCGCTCAAGCGCCTTGATCTGGTGGCTCAGCGCCGACTGCACCACACGGCAGCGTTCGGCCGCGCGGGTGAAGTTTCGCTCCTCGGCGACCGCCACGACGTATCGCATCTGCTGCAGCTCCATCCATCCATGATCTCAATTCATTGATGCAATGACAACAATGTGTTGGACTCATGGGTTTGTTCGGCACGACGATTGAGACGTGAACATATCCTCCGCATCCCCCACGCCCTCCGCCGGCCCCGGCCGCGCCGGCCTCGTCGCCCTCACCGCCCTCGCTCCCGCCATCTGGGGCACGACCTACATCGTCACGACCCACCTCTTACCCGACGGCCACCCGCTCTTCGCGGCGCTCATGCGCTCCCTCCCCGCCGGCCTCGTCGCGCTCGTCATCACGCGCACCCTGCCCCGCGGATCCTGGTGGTGGAAGAGCCTCGTGCTCGGCACCCTGAATATGGCCGCGTTCTTCCCGCTGCTCTTCCTCTCCGCGCAGCAGCTGCCCGGCGGCGTTGCTGCCACACTCGGGGCAGCGCAGCCGATCGTTGTCGCGTTCCTCGCGGTGTGGATCCTCGGCGAAAAGCTCTCCGGGTGGCGGATCGGGTGGGGCGTCGTCGGCATCATCGGCATCGCCCTCGTAGTCCTCGGCCCCGGCGCGGCTTTCAGCCCGCTCGGACTCGCCGCGGGTCTCACCGGGGCCGCGTCGATGGGGGTCGGCGTCGTCCTCACGAAGCGGTGGGGCAGGCCGGAGGGGGTCTCTGCAATGACGCTCGCCGGCTGGCAGCTCGCCGCGGCCGGGCTCGTGCTGCTCCTGCCGACACTCGTGTTCGAGGGCGTGCCCACCGGGATCGACGGCCGGGCCGTAGCTGGATACCTCTGGCTCATCGTCTTCGGCGCGCTCGTGAGCTACACGATCTGGTTCTCTGGACTGCGGCAGCTCCCAGTCACCTCAACCGCGCTCCTCGGCCTGCTCTCGCCACTTGTCGCAGCGGTCATCGGAGTGTTCATCGGGGGCGAATCGCTGACAGCGGTGCAGCTCTTGGGCTTCGCGGTCGCGCTCCTGGCCATGCTCGCGGGGCAGGTCGCTCCGCCCAGGCGCGCGGGGCAACTCGCCC
>JAGNOB010000168.1 GCA_017990305.1 Leucobacter sp. | reverse complement strand
TCGTAACTACGGAACGCACTCACCACATGGACCTCCACCCCGTCGGCTGCTGCAGCCGCGACCATGCGCTCGGTAGCGAGCGCTGCAACTGAGCGGAGGGGCTGGCCGTTCGTGTTTACGACGTTCGGGGAAACAAGATCGTCAGGCGTGTACGTTTGCGGGTCTAGCGGCCGAAGCTTGTTCGTGATGACCCAGATCGAGTCAGGGGCTTCAAGCGAGTGCGCACCCTGATCGAATCCGGTCGCTGCCTCCTTGTCGTCTGGCTCCTCAGGCGCAACGGGCTGCGGAGGTTCCGGGGCCGTCGGCGTCGGCGCGATGGTGGGCGACGCCTCGGGCTCGGCCGCGCACGAGGAGAGGCCGACAATCGCAAGGAGGCTCGCGATCGCTACGGCAGAAAAGCGAGCGACAGACGGTCTTCTCATTGCAGGCATGGCACCTACCCTATTGCTGGCAATTCCATGGGTCACTGTGAAAACTGCTGACTGATGTCTCCGGAAGGTCATGAGAAGCTGACAAGTTTGACAGAATGAAAGACATGGCGATCGGAACTGCAGACTTCCCAGACCCCGACGGTCCGGAGGATCGTCCCGCTCCCGCGGGCAACCCGGGGTGGCTCAACGACGAAGAGCTGCTCTTCGTCCGCGGACGGGTTCCGGTGCTGTACGTCGAGGCAGTGCCGGTCCGGCTGGACGGTCTCGGCAAGGTCATCGAAGTGGGGTTGTTGCTACGCAGCACACCCGAGGGCCACCTCACTCGCGCGTTTGTCTCCGGACGCGTGCGCTTTGGCGAGCCACTGCGCGAGGCGCTCTACCGCCACCTCGAGAACGATCTTGGCCCGATGGCGTTTCCGCAGATGCCTACTTCGCTCATGCCCGCGATGGTTGCCGAGTATTTCCCGATGCCCGGTATCTCACAGTACGTCGACGAACGTCAGCACGCGGTCTCACTCGTGTACGTTGTGCCGGTAACCGGAAGTTGTGACCCGCGACAGGACGCCCTCGAAGTGACCTGGATGACGCCTGAAGATGCGCTCGCCGCCGACACGACCGATGAGCTTCCCGGTGGCCGCGGTCTGTTGCTTCGGCAGGTGCTCAGCAGCGTCGGCTGCTGAGTCACCCCACGGTCCGGTCGAGGCGCGGATGAATTAGTCTCGACGCTCGCCCTCGTAAGCTGCGACGGTCTGCTCAAGTGCAGTAGCCCAGGGAGTGGCAGCCACGCCAAGCACCTGCGCTGTTTCGCTCGCGTCGGTGAGGAACGGTGACGTGAACTGGTAGGCGGACCGAGCGACCTCCCTTGCCGTCGGACTGAGTACCCCCACTGCGTGCAGTGCAAGGGGAGGAATGCTGCGCACACGACCCGTCGCCCCGGTCAGCTTCGCAACCTGGTCTGCGACCTCGAGGCGGCTATTTGAATGGCTGTCAACCAGCCAAGCGCGGCCCCAGTGCTCCTCGGGAGCGCCGGCAGCGGCCACAAGGGTTCGGGCGATGTCGGGGAGGTACGCCCACGCGTGGGGTTGCGCCGGGCCGCCAACGCACCACGCCGTCTTCCCGTCGATGAGTGGTCGAAAAAACCTCCTGCCGAGATGGGCGGTCGGGCCCGCGCCCGGGCCGAAGTAGTCACTGGCTCGCACCTCTACGGCCCGTACGTCGCCACGGTTGTGAGCGGCAAGTAGTCTTTTCCACCCCTCAGCACGGACCCGGCCTTTGCTTTCGACGGGGCTGAGTGCGTCATGGGCCGTCATCGGCCTCGTGGGCCGGCCGTGCCCGTACAGGTTACCCATGAGGACAACCTTTGCCCCTGTGTATTGAGCAGCAACGGTGACGGCGTCGAAGATCGGTGGCCACTCGGCTGTCCAGTCGGCGTACGCCGGGTTCACGCAGACAAATATCGTCGCTGCGTTGCCAGCTGCAGCACGCAGACTCGCTTCATCGTTTGCGTGCAGCGCACGCGCGGTTGCTCGGGGGAGTTGAGTGCCGCTTCGGGAAGCGACTGTGACGGTATCGCCCGCCCCGAGGAGCTGGCGCGTGAGTTCGGAGCCGATCAAGCCGGCCCCGAGGACAAGGTGGTGGGTCATTGGTGTGCCTTCCGTTGAGGTCGCCCATTAGAGAGCGGTGCTCTCGAAGTGTAAGAGAAGGTGACTGGAATATCAAGAGCGGTGCTCTCTCTTTGGTTCGTGCGCGTTGCTTCGCATCCCAGACTGCGGGATGATAGGCCAATGACCCAGCCTTCTCACAGACCCGCGGCGGAGGCATCGCCGGGGCAAGAACCGGGGCCGAGGCAGCGGCACAGGGAAGCGACCACAGCGGGAATCCTCGAGCGCGCACGGGTGCAGCTAGCAGAGCATGGACCAGCGGGCCTGTCCCTGCGCAAGATTGCCAGGGACATGGACCTGGTTTCCTCTGCGGTGTACCGCTATTTCCCGAGCAGGGACGACCTGTTGACACGGCTCATCATCGACGGGTATCACGAGTATGGGCAAGCAGTCGAAGACGCTGAGGCCGGTGTCGAACGTAGCGCGTTCGCCGAGCGGTTCAGGGCGGCAGCTGGCGCGCTGCGCGCCTGGGCGCTTGCGAACCCGAACACCTATGCGCTGATCTATGGATCACCGGTTCCTGGTTACCACGCGCCGCAGGACACGATTGCCGCGGCGAGCCGAGCGGGACTCGTGCTGATTCGGGTCTTGGAGGATGCCGCACAGTCAGGCCATGTATTCCCAGTCGACGGGGAATCAGCCCCGCCAGGAGAGACCGTTGCGGGTCTCGCCGAACAGCTTGGGTCGAAGCTCGCTCCGAGCGTGCTCGCACCCGCCGTTGATTCGTGGAGTCACCTCATGGGCCTTATCTCGTTTGAGACCTTCGGGCAGTATCGCAACATGATCGCAGATACCGACAGGTTCTACAGCGCAGCCGTTTCGGGGGCGCTCGCTCGCTTCGACCTGCGCGACTAGCGGTTGGTAGCGCCCGGGCCCAGCGTGCGTGGGGCTACGCCGAGCGGCGCTCCCAAGCGATGAGGTGTGCGCGGGAGAAACCGCGAGCGCACTTCGCGCACGATGCCTCCCGGACGGGCTTGCGAAACCTGAAGTGTTCGTGCCCGCCTGGGCACCTGCCGATCCACGGAGCCCGCTCATGAGCGATCTCTCCCTCATGCGTGCGTCCGCCGACGTACCCTAAATCTCGGGCGACCTGTTGCCACTTGGGGCCGTGCGCAGCTGCGGGGCCTGCGAGTGCGTGCGCGACCTCGTGCAGCAAGACCTGGTGGATCTCGTCATCCTCGAACTTCTCGGCGAGATATTTCGAGACGGTGATCCGGCGATCCGTGTAGTTGCACAAGCCCGCGCGGCGCTTGGCATTGTCGAACCCGAAGTGCCAGGTTCCCTCGCCGAAGCGCGGATCGAGGTGGTGTCGGATTAGGGCCTCCGCCCAACCGCGCACCCGGTGTAGGTCGCTCATAATTAGGCTCCGAAGATGCCTGGGCTTGGCGCTGGGGAATCCACCGCTGTCGCGTCAGTGACCGGCTTAGTGGTCCCGATGAGCTCGGCAAGTTCGCGGTCGGCAAGGAGCCTTGCAGGGTGTGGCCCGCCCGCCAGCAGCCGGGGGAGCCAGTCGAGCTCGCTATTCGGCGAATCCTTGGTGCCGTTGGAGGCGACGATGACGACGTTGCCGTATCTGCGGCCTTTGAGTACCTGAGGCTCGGCGATCGCCACAACCTCACTAAACAGTGACTTGAGCGTCGCGAGCTGGCCACGCACGAACGGGAGCCCCGTACCGTCGGCGGCGTTGATCACAACCAGACCGTCGGGTGAGAGGAACGGACGGAGAAGTTCGTAGAACTCGACGCTGGAAACATGGGCGGGAGTTTGGGACCCGGCGAAAATATCGACGACGACGAGATCCATCGCGCCGCGCATGCCGTCGGGAAGCTTGCCCAGCACCTCGCGTGCGTCTCCGTGACGCACGCGAATGCTCGCGCGCTTGGGGAGCGGGGCGGCCTCCCTAACGAGATCCACGAGGGCGCTTTCGAGCTCAACGATCTGTTGTCGACTGCCTGGGCGGGTGGCCTCGACATACCGAGGGAGGGAGAACGCACCACCTCCGAGATGGAGTGCGGAGATGGGCTCTCCTGCCGGCCGAAAGAGGTCAATGACGTGCCCGATGCGGCGCATGTACTCGAAGAAGAGATCCGAGGGGTCTCGAAGGTTCACATGTGACTGCGGAGTCCCGTCGATCACGAGCTCAATCGCACCGTCGACCCACCGGTCTGCCTCGATCGAGGCAGTGCGGCCCGAGAGGAGTGTGACGGGGTCTGGGAGGTTCACACCAGCCCAAGCTCGGTGAGCTTGGCGCGCATATCAGCGTCGCTGGGCTCGACCTGGTGGGTGCCATCTGGGTAGGTGATAACCGGGATGTTCTTTCGGCCGCTGATGTCGGCGGCAACTTCTGCGGCCTCGGGCGTCTCGATGAGGTCGATCCATTCGTAGGCAACCTCGGCCTCGCCGAAAACACGCTTCGCGCGGCGGCAATCGCCGCACCAATCGGCGCCGAAGATACGGATACCAGGGGTTTCAGTCTGCTGCGTCTCGCTCATGCGGCCAATCTTACGGACTTCGGCCGGTTAACGCGCTGGGTGGCTGTGGCCTGTGGACAACTTCGCTCTCCGACGCTGCCAGAGGCGCTGCGCAATCACCGCCGCGGCAATGCCAAGCAGCGCGCCGGCGAGAGTGTCACTCAGCCAGTGCACACCGAGCGCGGTGCGACTCCACATCATCGCAAGCGTCCAACTCACTGCCGCAATCCACATCCAGGTCACCGATGACCTGTTCACGAAGGTTGCCCCGCGCCGGTAGACGGACGACACCGCATACGCGACCGACACCGCAAGCGCTGCAGCCCCCATGGAGTGGCCGGAGGGGAAGGAATAGCCGTCCCACGGATAGAGCGCGTCGAGCGGCCGTGGGCGCACGACAAGGTACTTGGTGAGCTCCGAGAGCGTGACCCCGAGCACGAGCGCGGTGGCAAGGGCTGCGGCCTCTCGCACGAAATGGCGTGTGAGGAGGAGCGCGCACGCCACGGCGCCGCATGCGGCGACACCGACGCCCGAACCGATCTCAGCGAGGAAAGCCGCGACGGTGAACGCGATTGAACCGGGCGTGAGCCGCGCCGCTTCGCGCCAGGCTTCGTCGTAGGGGAGGGGGCCGCTCTGAACAAAGTGAATGTATGCGCCGAGCCCACCGACAGCCAAGATCGCAAGAATCGCCCAGGCAATACC
>JAGNOB010000167.1 GCA_017990305.1 Leucobacter sp. | reverse complement strand
AGACCGTCGGGGAGCTGCGGAACGAGTACCTCTGGCGGGGGCTCCCGATCGTCCTCGTACGCTGTCTGCAAGACTTGCTCGAGTAGCCTGCCGGGCGAGTCGTCGAGTTCGACGTCCACGATCCAGCTGCGCTCGCCCCGCACTCTGCCACCCCGAATAATGAATTGGTGCAGTGCAGCCGAGAGCTCGTCGACCCGTAGCCCGAAGGCATCAACGTCGACCTCGTGACCTAGAACGATTGCGTTCTTTTCCATAACGTGCTCAACAGCAGCGACCTGGTCGCGGAGTCTGGCAGCGTCCTCGTAACGCTGCTCCCCCGCCGCATCTTTCATCTCACGCTGCAGCCGACGGAATTGCGCCTGGTAGTTTCCGCCGAGAAAAGCGACGAGCTCACTCACTCGCTCACGATGCTCCGCAACCGTGACCTTGTGTGAGCAGGGCCCTGAGCAGCGTCCAATTTGGCCTGCGAGGCACGGCTTCCCGCTCGTCATGGCTCGCTTGTAGTCGGCGTCATTGCAGGTGCGGATCGGAAATGCCTGCTGCAATAGTGCCGCGGTCTCGCGGATCGCCCAGACCTTCGGGTAGGGGCCGAAGTACTTCGCCCCCTTGATCCGCTCGTTGCGCGTGATGATGAGTCGAGGGGCCTGCTCAGCGAGCGTCACTGCCAGATACGGGTAGGTTTTGTCGTCCTTGAACTGGACGTTGAACGGCGGCTTGTACTCGGTAATCCAGGTGTGCTCGAGCACGAGCGATTCAGTGTCGCTCGCAACGACAGTCCAGTCGACGTTTGCTGCGAGCGACAACATACGTCTCGTCCGAGGCATGAGTGAGTGCATCGGCTGGAAATAATTCGAGAGTCGAGCCCTGAGGTTCTTCGCCTTGCCGATGTACAGCACTCGACCGTGCCTGTCGGAGAAGCGGTACACGCCGGGGCTGGTCGGGATCTCACCCGCGGCCGGTTTGAAGGCGTCACGAGGGTCTGCGAGAACGCCGGAGGCGCCGGGGGTGTCCCCGGCGCCTTGGCTTCCTCGAAGCGGGTCGTCTGTCACGAGCGCATTCTCGCAATCCTGGTTGCCACTACGCTGACTTCTTCTCTGTCGCTGCCTTCTTAGCGGCGGGCTTCTTAGCAGCGGGCTTCTTGGCAGTTTTCTTCGTCGCCGCGGCCTTGGTTGCGGCCGCCTTCGTTGTGCCAGCAGGTTTCACAGCGGCAGGCGTCGCAGTGATTCGAGTAACCGTCTTCGCGATGGGCGCCTTTGCAAGCGCCTCCGCGAGAAACTGGCCAGTGTGGCTTTCGGCATGCTTCGCGACCTGTTCGGGTGTTCCAGTCGTCAGAATCGTGCCGCCGCCTGACCCGCCCTCGGGGCCGAGATCGATGACCCAGTCTGCGCTGCGGATCACATCAAGGTTGTGCTCAATGGTGATCACCGTATTGCCCTTGTCCACGAGGCCGTTGAGCACAAGCAAGAGCTTGCGCACGTCCTCAAAGTGGAGGCCAGTCGTCGGTTCGTCGAGCACGTAGATGCTGCGACCGTTTGAGCGCTTCTGCAGTTCGGTTGCGAGCTTCACGCGCTGTGCTTCGCCGCCAGAGAGCGTAGTCGCGCTCTGCCCGAGCCTGACATAGCCGAGCCCGACGTCAACCAGGGTCTTCATGAACCGGTGGATCGACGAGATCGGCTCGAAGAACTTCTCCGCTTCGGCGATCGGCATTTCAAGCACCTCGGCGATGTTCTTGCCCTTGTAGCGGACCTGGAGCGTCTCTCGGTTATAGCGTTTCCCGTCGCAGACCTCGCAGGCAACGTAGACGTCCGGGAGGAAGTTCATCTCGATCTTCAGCGTGCCGTCGCCCGAGCACGCCTCGCAGCGGCCACCCTTGACGTTGAAGCTGAAGCGCCCAGCGAGGTAACCCCGGGTCTTCGACTCCTGGGTCTCCGCGAACAGGTTGCGGATCTTGTCGAACACGCCGGTGTAGGTCGCCGGGTTCGACCGCGGTGTGCGCCCAATCGGTGCCTGGTCGACGTGCACAACCTTGTCGAGGTGCTCGAGGCCGGTCACGCGGGTATGTTTGCCAGGCACCATGCGTGCGCCGTTGAGCTGGTTGGCGAGCACCCGGTATAGAACGTCGTTGACCAGCGTCGACTTGCCCGAGCCAGAGACGCCCGTGACTGCGGTCATCACGCCGAGCGGGAACGTCGCGTCGACGTTTTGCAGGTTGTTTGAGCGCGCGCCAACGACCTTCAGTTCGCGGGACTTGTCGAGCTTGCGGCGCTGCTTTGGGGTCTCGATAGCGCGGCGACCCGCAAGGTAGTCGCCGGTGACCGAGTTCGTGTTGTCCCGGAGCTCGGGAAGAAGCCCCGAATGCACGACGGTTCCGCCTTCAATGCCGGCGCCCGGCCCGATGTCGACGAGCCAGTCGGCGGCCTCGATGGTCTCCTCGTCGTGCTCAACGACGATGAGCGTGTTGCCTAGATCGCGAAGTTTGATGAGTGTCTCGATGAGACGGCGGTTGTCGCGCTGGTGGAGTCCGATTGAGGGCTCGTCGAGCACGTAGAGTACGCCGGTGAGCCCGGAGCCGATCTGCGTAGCAAGCCTGATCCGCTGCGCCTCGCCGCCAGAGAGTGTGCCGGCAGCGCGGGCAAGCGTGAGATAGCCGAGGCCGACCTCGATGAGGAAGTCGAAACGCAGACGGATCTCACGGAGCACCTGCGCCGCGATCTTTGCGTCGCGCTCGCTGAGTTCAACGCCGTCAAAGAAGCCCTTGGCGTCGAGCAGACTGAACTCGCCGACGCTCGCAATCGATTCGTCGTCGACAGTGACCGCGAGGACCTCTGGCTTGAGTCGCTGGCCCTGGCAGACATGGCAGGGAACCTCGCGGAGGAACTCGCTCCAGCGCTCGCGCCGGTTATCGCTCTCCGCTTCCTCGTACTGGCGCTCGATGAATGGAATGACACCCTCAAAGCCGCTCGTGTACTTCACCTCGCGACCGAAACGGTTCTTCCAGCGCACGTTGACCTTGAAGTCGTTGCCACGGAGCACCGCCTCCTTGACGTCCTCACTGAGCTCGCCCCACGGCGTCTTCAGTGAGAAGTCGAGGTCTTTCGAGAGACCAACGAGGAGCTTCTCGTAGTACTGGTAGAGACTCTTGCCCTGGCTCGTCCAGGGGATGATGACGCCCTCGTTGATGGAGAGCTCGGGGTCGCCGAGCACGAGATCCTCATCCACCGACATGCTCGTGCCGAGGCCCGAGCACGTCGGGCACGCACCGAACGGCGCGTTGAACGAGAACGTTCTCGGCTCGATTTCGGTGAGCTGGACAGGGTGCTGGTTCGGGCACGAAAGGTGCTCGGAGAAGAGCTGGGTACGGTCGTCGGCCTTCTCATCGCGGTCAACGTAATCGATCTCGACGGTGCCGTCCGCGAGGCGCAGCGCAGTCTCAAGCGAATCGGTCAGGCGGCCGAGCCCCTCTGGCGAGGCAACAAGCCTGTCGATGACGACGGAGATGTCGTGCTTAATCTGCTTCTTGAGCTTGGGCGGATCACTGAGCTGGATGAGCTCACCGTCGACGATCGCTCGGGAGTAGCCGGTGGCCGCGAGCTCCTGGAAGAGGTCGACGAACTCGCCCTTCTTCTTGCTCACGACGGGCGCGAGCACTTGGAAGCGGGTGCGCTCCTCAAGTTGCATGAGCCTGTCTGCGATCTGCTGCACGGTCTGGGACTCGATGCGCTCACCACAGACGGCGCAGTGTGGGATGCCGATGCGCGCCCAGAGCAGGCGCATGTAGTCGTAGATCTCGGTGATCGTGCCGACTGTCGAGCGCGGGTTGCGGTTCGTCGATTTCTGATCGATCGAGACCGCTGGGCTGAGGCCCTCGATGAAGTCAACGTCTGGCCGATCCACCTGGCCGAGGAACTGCCGCGCATAGGCGCTCAGTGACTCGACGTAGCGGCGCTGCCCCTCGGCGAAGATTGTGTCGAACGCAAGGCTCGACTTGCCGCTGCCTGAGAGCCCCGTGAACACGACGAGCGAGTCGCGCGGGATCGACAGATCGACGTTCTTGAGATTGTGTACCCTGGCGCCCTGCACGCTGATGTGGGCGTGCGCCGCAGAGGAGCGGATCGGTGTTTTGCTCTGTGAAGTCACTCCCCCAGCTTAGCGTCTCCCGCCACAGAATTCGAACGTGTGTACTAGAAATCTGGGTGTTCGCCCCGCGCTGACTCCTGGCTTTGCGCGGCCCGGTGTGGGAAGCTGGATGTTGCGATAAATCATCTGATGAATGAGGTACCCCCATGACTGCACAGCCTTCCGCACCCACCCAGCGCCCAGCTCGGCCGCAGATCGTGCTCGAGGTGAAGGAACGCGTGCAGCTCAGCCCCCACCTCGTGCGCATTATTGCCGGCGGCCCCGGTATGGCCGATATCGAGGTCAGCGGATTCACCGATGCCTACAGCAAGATGCTCTTCCAGCAGCCGGGTACGACGCTCACTCCGCCGTATGACCTCGAGGCTCTCCGCGACGAGCTCCCCGCTGAGCAACTCCCCTCGACACGCACGTACACCGTGCGGCGCATTGACCACGATGCCGGCGAGGTTTGGATTGACTTCGTCGTGCACGGCGACGAAGGCCTCGCTGGCCCATGGGCAGATGCAGCCAAGCCGGGCGACCACGTCGTGCTCCGCGGTATTGGTGGCGGCTATGCGCCCGACCCCGAGGCCGACTGGCACCTCCTCGGCGGGGACGAGTCGGCGATCCCTGCGATTGCATCGGCACTCGAGGCGATGCCGACCGACGCGCGCGGCTCCGTCTTCATCGAGGTGGCGGACGAGGCCGACGTGCTTGAGCTCGTGGCCCCCGAGGGCATCGAGGTGACCTGGTTGTTCCGCGGCGAGACAGCCGCTGGGACATCGACGATTCTCGTCGACGCTGTACGCGCCGCCGAGTGGCTCCCCGGCCGGGTCCAAGTCTTCGTGCACGGAGAGCGCAGTGCGATGAAGTCGCTGCGGCCATACTTCACCGACGAGCGCGGCATCGACCGCTCGCAGCTGTCGCTCTCTCCGTACTGGGCGTACGGTCGGCGCGAGGACCGTTTCCAGGCAGAGAAGCGGGAACCCATCGGGCAGATCTAGATCGGGCGGCGGCCCAAGATCTAGGGCCGACTCCATTGTCGGCGCGCGGCGCATGATCGCCGTAGCACAATCCTTTCTCGGGCTTAAGCTTGTCTCATGAGCCTGACCTTCGATTTCATCGGCATCGTCACCCGCGCCCTCAACG
>JAGNOB010000166.1 GCA_017990305.1 Leucobacter sp. | reverse complement strand
TACTGTCAAGGACAACTGGCCAGGCTGTAGTCGCTCCGAGCGGGGTGATCGTTCCGCGCTCGTAGCCGGTGGCAGCGAAAGCCGCTTCTGCGTCTGGCAGCGAGAGCCGGTTGACGCCTAGGTGTGGGCGCAGGCGGGCCCAGCTGAACTGCGCGTCGAGCGGGGTGAGCACAAAGACGAACGAGTCGCCTCGCTGCACCACGACACTCTTCACGATGAGTGTGCCGTCGAAATCCGCTGACGTCGGTCGGCCGGCTCCGTCGCGGGAGATGAACTCGACCGTTAGGCCGCGTGCGTCTGCGTCGGCTGCGGCGCGAGCCGTCGATGCCTGGGCTGCCCTGTCACCAGACACATCTGGCTGAGGTGTTGTGGTCATGAGATCTTCAACAGCCGGAACCGTGTGAGTATTTCGCGACGCGCCGAGCACGGTTCGACCGCCCCCACTGCGCACCGGGCGGCCGCGCGCGGACCCGTGGGGTGCGCCACGGGTCCGCGCGTGACAGCGTGAGCTGTTAGTCGTTCCAGGACCAGATGTCGTCTCCGCGGAGCGTCGCATCGGCGCCGCCGTCGCAGTAGATGACCTGGCCGGCCATGTGCGTGTTCTGTGCATCCGTGAGCCAAATCAGCACGTCCGCAATCGACTGCGCTGGCTGGTGCGAGTTCAACGGCATTGGCACAGCCGAATCCACCATCGCCCGCCCCTCTTCCGTTGCGAGGAGCTCAGCTGTCATTGGTGTCTGCACGGTGCCGGGAGCAACCGCGTTGAGGGCGATACCGGCACCGGCCCAGGCCGGTGTGATGGCTTCGCGGCGAACCCAGCGCGCAATTGCCCGCTTCGAGGAGGGGTAGACGAGGTACCCAATCTCTGGCCCCTGAGCGACGATCTCCTCGGCGATCTGCACGGTCCGATCTTCGTCGCCTGACAGCGCCGCCTCGACCATCTCCTTCGAGTTGGGCTGGATCGAAGCCATCGACGACACGACCGCGGCGCGCGGGGCGTCTGACGCGGACAGGGCGGGCAAGAGCGCCTCGAGCAGCTCGGTTACGCCAAAATAGTTGATCGAGATCGTCTTGGCGATGGGCGCAGAAATGCCTGCGCACGCGATGACGCCGTCGATGACGCCTCCGGCGAGCTCGGTTGCCTGTTTTGCCGCTGCGAGGCGGCCCGTGTTCGTGGACAGATCAGCCTCAACCTCGGCACCCGCGAGGTCGATGCCGATCACGCGATCGCCTCGGTCGCGGAGGGTCTGGGCTGTGGTGGCACCGATGCCCGAGGCCGAGCCGGTGACAACGTACGTGCGAGTCATAGTAATTCTCCTTGTGCTGCACTGCCTGCCAAGAGCACGCAGTGGTGCTTCCCCTTCTGAGCGGGGCTTCCCGGGTGCATACACGCCACCCGTGCCTATTCGCGGAACTCCCCTGTGAGCCGCTTGGCTGCCGCAGTGATCACGTCGATCTCCGCAGTCGCCATACCTGTCATCGCTTGATCGACCATGCTCGCGCCTGCTGCGACGAGCCGCGCATACGCTTCGCTCCCCTGCTCGGTGAACACGATGTCCACCGCTCGGAGGTCACCCACGGCACGCGATCGCTCCACGAGCCCGGCAACCTCCAGGCGCCCGATGAGTTTGCTCGTCGTCGGCCGCGTCTGCGCGAGTGCTTCGGCGAACTCCGTCGGGCGAGCCGCACCGCCGAGCAGACCGAGGGTGTAGAGCGCGCGCACGTCTCCCGCGGCAATGTCTACGCCGACCGCACGTGCGATGCTGCCCTGCGTGGAGACCGCGTTCCAGTTTGCGACCAGGCCAATCACGGCCGCAAGCAGGTCGCGCACCGCTTGTTCACGGGGGCGTTCGTTCATGAGCCCAGGATACCAGTAGTTGCCCGAGGCAACTACATGTTCGGCCGCGAGCGAACGAGGCACGTTTGGGGCCCGCCGAGCGGCACTAGTCCGCGACGCTAACGAGCCCCGATTCGTAAGCGGCGACGACAATCTGCGTCCGGTCGCGCAGCCCGAGCTTAGACAGGATCCGAGAGACGTGCGTCTTCACGGTTTGTTCAGAGAGGAACAGCGCGGCCGCGAGCTCAGCGTTGGTCTGCCCGGACGCCACGAGCCGCATCACTTCGAGCTCCCGCTCGGTGAGCTGCGACAGCGTCGCTCGCTGCTTCGGCTCTGGCCTGGCGGCATAGTCGGCAATGAGCCGCCGCGTCACCGACGGCGCGAGCAGCGCTTCCCCACCCGCAACGATCCGCACCGCCTGCACGAGATCCTCAGCGCTCGCGTCCTTGAGCAGAAACCCACTCGCACCAGCCCGGAGCGCCGCAAATACGTACTCGTCGGCGTCGAAGGTGGTGAGCATGATGACCCGCGGATTGTCGTCACCGGGCCGCGCGAGTACGGCACGGGTCGCATCGAGCCCGTTCATGCGTGGCATGCGGATGTCCATGAGGAGCACGTGCGGGCGTGTACGCCGCACCAACTCCACCGCGGCGTCACCGTCGGCCGCGTCACCCACGACGGTGATGTCGGGCTGCGCCCCGAGCAGGGCACCGAAGCCCTGCCGCACCATCTCCTGGTCGTCGATGATTGCGACTCTGATGGGTTGCGCTTCAGGCATGGAGGTGCTCATCCGTCGATCATAGGCGCCAGTGCTCGATGCCGATCGCAGGAATAGCCGCAGCACTGCAGCTTCACTCCAGCGAGGGACCGAGAGTAGCCTGGGGATCACTCCCCTGGGGGATGCTCAGCCCGCCTTCCAATCTCTACAGTGAGGCAAGGGCCGAACAGATAGGGAACACTTTCATGATGGACACTCACCTCCAGGCCGATCGGCAGACTGCCGCCGACCTACCCAGGCGCGGGCTCTACTCGCTCACAATGATTGGGCGAGACCTCGGCTACATCCTCCCCGGCTTCCCCATCTCGGTGCTGTCCTTTTCTCTCCTACTCCCGCTCTTTGCGACGTCAGTCAGCACCGCAATCATTTGGGTGGGCGTGCTGTTGCTTCCAATCACGCTGCTCTGCGCATCATTCTTCGCCGAGCTCTCGCGCAACCGCCTCCAGTGGTGGGGCGGTGGGGTGAGCGCACCCCGCTATCTCGAACGTGGCGCCGGAATGCTGGGGCTGCTTCGAATACTGCGCGACCCCCGCCGCTGGCTCGACCTCGCTTTTGAGACCGTTATTAGCTTCCCGATGCGCATCTTCACGTTCGTCGTCACCATCACGTGGGTGACAGCGGCACTCGGCGGCATCACCTGGGCCTTCTGGGGGTTCTTCCTTCCCCGCGAAGGAAACGTGTTCCCAGCCAACTTCCTCATCGCAATCTCTGAGGGCGCCATTTCCCCCGAGGTCGCAAACTCCTTCGCAGCCGAGGCGACCGTCTACACAGTCTTTGGCATTGCCGCCTGCGCGCTGACACCGCCGATCGTGCGGGGCCTCGCGCTCCTCGATGCGACAGTCACACGCGCCGCGCTCGGCTCGGCGTCTGATCCCACAGCAGATCGTGAGTGGCAGCGTCCGATGGCCCGCCGGATCAGCTCGGCGGAGGGATGGGCGTGGATTACCGCGGGATACTCCGCAGCGATTCTGGTCGCCGTCGGCTGGCCGGTGCTCTCGAGCATCTACTCCGTACACGTCGCCATCGCGATGGTGCTCGTCATCGGTCAGGCGGCAGCCCTCCTGCTCGCGATTCGCCTCCCGGCGATCGCAATTACTGTCGCCACTGTCGTTCCGGCCGTCACAGCACTCGTCGCCAGCATCCACCCAGAGGTCCCCTGGCCCTGGCCAGTCAGCATGCTCATCGTGCAGTCCGGAATTGTACTCATTGTCGCACTGCGTCACCGCTGGCCCTGGGCGATCACCGCATGGCTACTCCCCCAGCTTGCTGTCATTGCAACGGTGCCAGCCGGATCCGGCTTCA
Source organism: Leucobacter sp. (assembly GCA_017990305.1). Lineage (GTDB taxonomy): Bacteria > Actinomycetota > Actinomycetes > Actinomycetales > Microbacteriaceae > Leucobacter. The sequence goes on along the minus strand of JAGNOB010000166.1, from coordinate 1,356 downwards.
CCTCGGGCGCTGTCACGAACCTCGTCGTCAGCGCATCGATCTCACTCGGCGTCGTGCTTCTCGGCATTGTCATCCGCGCGTTCGCTGCCGACCGTGGGGCGCTCGTTGAGGAGCGTCGGGCGAACGCTGAGCTCGACGCCAAGCAACGTGAACTCGCCGCACGCAACCTCGTCGCACGGGAACTGCACGACGTCGTGGCCCACAGCATGTCCGTCGTCAGCATCCAGGCCAACACAGCGAAATACCGAATCCCCGGACTCGACGCGGCCGCGGAAGCCGAGTTCGCGGCAATTGCACAGTCGTCAAGGCAGGCACTGACCGAAATGCGGAGCTTACTCGCGACCCTCAGAGCCCCCGAGGGCACAGCACCGCTCGTGCCACAGCCAACCCTGGCCGACCTCCCGGCACTCATCGAGACAAGCAGGCAGTCCGGGGCGACCATCGCCTTCAGGGCAGACGGCTGCGCCGACGGAGATGCGAGCGCACAGGTCCCTGCCGCCACCGCTCTCACCGCCTACCGCATCGCGCAGGAGGCGCTCAGTAATGCGATGCGACACTCCCCAGGCGCCGATATCGATGTGACGATTGCGGTGACCGACCCCGAGATCACGGTTGCTGTCACGAATGGGCCGCCGAGCCTTCCCGCTGGCGGTGCCCCGGGTTCGGGGAGCGGCCTCTCCGGGCTGAGCGAGCGCGTTGCGGTGCTGGGTGGCACTATCGCCGCCGGCCCCACTGCAGACGGAGGGTTCTCAGTACGCGCAACACTTCCGTTGATCCCGGGGCTCGGGCGCGATTCGCGCGAGCCCTAAGTTTTTGAGCACACAAACACGCACCGAAGAGCTACAGTAGTGAGATATCTATCTAGCACGCAGCGATAACTGGCGTCGCCGGCCAGGATCTCGCGGGCCCCCTATCCATCACTGCTGCGAGCTCAATACCTCCCCGCTTGGATCCAGCGTCACCACACACGGCGATTTCTGGAGAGGACTGGGAATGACTGTAAAAGGCCACACCGACCCACGCTTCAGTCGGCTCACTGAGTTGCTGGCGCAGAACATCGCGTCGGGCGACGAACTCGGAGCCGCAATCGCGGTCGACATCGACGGCGAGACCGTCGTGGACCTGTGGGGAGGATACGCAGACACCGCTCAGACACGGGCCTGGCAGGCCGACACCATCGTGAATGTGTGGTCGATCACCAAGGAAATCACGGCGCTCGCGCTACTCATTCTCGTCGATCGCGGCCTGGTCGACCTCGACGAGCCGGTCGCAACGTACTGGCCCGAGTTCGCCCAGAACGGTAAAGCAGCAGTTCTGGTGCGTCACCTGATGTCACACACGTCCGGCGTCTCGGGG
>JAGNOB010000165.1 GCA_017990305.1 Leucobacter sp. | reverse complement strand
TGCGACCCCGAGAACTCCGGCAACCTGGAGCAGGCGTGTCGATGGCCTTCGCATGATGTCGCCCCGCTCTCGGTGAAAACCTGCCGCGGAGCCCTACCCGCGTGAGGCTACGAACTCGGCCAGCTCCTCCGGTGTTGGGTAGGAGGCCTGCGCTCCAGCGCGGGTCGCCGCGAAGCTCCCGACGGTCGCCGCGTAGCCGGCCGCGACCGCGAGGTGGTCGCCCGCCGCGAGGCGGAGCGCAAGCGAGCCCATGAACGCGTCTCCGCAGCCCGTCGTGTCGACCGCGGTGACCTTCGGCGATGGAACCGGAACCGCGTCGGCGCCGTCGCGCGTCGCGCCGTCAAAGACGATGCTGCCGGCGGCCCCCGCGGTGACAACGGCGCGGGGGATACCGCGCTCGGTGAGCGCCGCGCGTGTGTACTTGCCGCCTTCTGCGAGCACCTGGTCCGGGGTGAGCTCGAGCAGGTCTGCAGCCTCGTGCTCGTTGATGAGCAGGATGTTCGTGAGGCTGAGCAGCTCTTCTGGCACGGGGCCGTATGGGGAGAGGTTGAGCAGCACGCGGGCGCCGGCGGCGCGAGCACGGCGTGCGGCCTCGAGCACCACGTCGGGACCCACCTCGAGACTCAGGCAGAGAATGGCCGCGCGCTCGAACAGCTCAGCGGCTGCATCGAGTTCCGCGATCCCGAGCCTGCCGTTGGCCCCCGGAGAAACGATGATTGTGTTCTCACCATCCCCGTCCACGGTGATCACGGCGGTGCCCGTCGCAACGCCGTCGAGCGACGCGACGTGCGAGGTGTTCACGCCAGATGCCTCGACCGAATCGCGCAGCAGCGTGCCGTTGGCGTCAGCGCCGAGTGCGCCGACCATCGCGACGTTGCCGCCGAGACGCCCGGCGGCGACGGCCTGGTTCGCGCCCTTGCCGCCCGGGATCACACGCAGCTCTGAGCCGGTGAGCGTCTCGCCCGGCTGCGGGAAGCGTGCGGTCTGCACCACGAGGTCTGCGTTGAGCGACCCAACTACAAGGATGAGGCCGTCGGTCATGGTGAGGTCCTTTCGCGCCCGCGCGCTCGCTGTGGTGCAGGCAGTGATAAACAGGCGGATCCCCGGGCGACCACGGTCGCCCGGGGATCCGAACCTAGAATACGTTGATCGGCGTTACTTTACGGCGGCCGGAGCAGCCGCGGCGGCCGGGGCAGCAACCTCGGCATCCTTCGGGGCCGGGATGAGGAAGCTCATCGCGAAGCCGAGGATCGAGATCGCGGCGCCCGCAAGCATGCCTGCGCTGTACCCGGTCGTCGACGTTGGATCGTCGGCCGAGGTGAAGAGCAGCTGCACAGCGGGAAGGATCGCGAAGCTCACTCCGGCACCCAGGTTGAACGCGCCAGCGTTCAGGCCGGGGAGGAAGCCGGGGTTGTCCTTCGGCGAGAGCACGATGCCGAGCCCGTTGAGCATGATGTTGCCGATGCCCGCGTAGGTGATGCCGAGCACGATCGTCGTGACGATGAGCACTGGCAGCGAGTGCACGCCGACGAATGCCATCACGATGGTGCCGATGATCGTGCCGAGCATGCCGACGCGCATCACGTTGAGGTAGCCGAAGCTGGGGGCGAGGCGTCCGGCGAACGGGCCGACGATCCACCCGGCCACGGCATACGGCATGAGGAACCAGAGCGACGTGAGATCGGCACCGAGACCGAACCCGGCCTCGGCGTTCTGCGCGATCGACGCGACGAGGCCGTTCACGACAGCGAAGACGCCGGTCATGGTGAGGAGCGTCGTGACGAGCAGCGCCCAGCTCGAGCGCTGCTTGAGGTACTTCGGCGGGATCAGTGGAGCAGCGATCTTCGACTCGAGCGCCCAGAACGCCCAGAACGACGCGAGGCCGAGCACGGGAAGCGCCCAGATGATGAACCAGTTGCTCTCGTTGACCGCACCGAGGAAGTTCAGGAAGGTGAGGAACGACCCGATCGACACGACGAGCGGCACGACGCCCAGCCAGTCCATCTTTGTGTCCTTCGACGGGCGGCTCTCTGGCGCCCAGACGAGCACGCACGCGATCGCGACGACGGCGACGATGGTCATCGTCCAGAACACGGAGCGGAAGCCGTGGTTCGCGACGAGCCAGCCGCCGGCGAGCGCGTCGATGCCTGCGATGCCGCCGTTGACCGCGGTGATGACACCCATCATGGTTCCGTAGCGCTTCGGATCCTGGATCTCGTTGCGGAGCATGAGCAGCGTGACGGGCACAACGGGGCCGGTGACGCCCTGGATGATGCGGCCGACGAACAGCATCTCGACGTTTGTCGCGAGCGCGGCGATGACCGTGCCGACAGCCATGATGGCGAGCATGCCAATCAGCACGCGCTTGCGGCCGATGATGTCAGAGAGCCGGGGGAGGAACAGCGAGAACAGCGCTGCGGCCGTAAAGAACATTGTCTGCGAGAGACCGATGGTCGCGTCGTCGGTGTTCAGCTCCTTCGCCATGGTGACGAGCGCGGGGCTCAGCATCGAGGCGTTGAGCTGGAACGCGACACAGGCCGCGAGCAGCGCGACCATGAGTGAGCCGACGCGCACGGCCGGCTTCTGGGCGAGGGCGTTCATTTAGAAGTCAACCTCGCCGATGTTCTCGAGGGCCTCGGTGACGAGGTTCCAGAAGCGTGGGGCGTCGAGCTCGGTGGCTGCCCAGGTGGTGCAATCCTCCGGTGCCTCGGCGCGGAAGTCTGCAACGGTCATGCCGAGGGTGAGCGTGCCGGTGAGCTCGATATCGATCGGCACCTTTACGGTCTTCACGATGGTCGGGTCGATGACGTACGCGACCGCGCAGGGGTCGTGCACGGGCGGGGCGTCGAAGCCCTGGGCATCCTTATATGCGAGCGCGAAGAAGTCGAGCAGTTCGCCGACGAACTTCGCGGGCTTCGTTCCGACCGCGGCGATCTGGGCGGCGACCTCGTCGGTGGCGAGCGCCTGATGCGTGAGGTCGAGGCCGACCATCACGACGGGCCACGACTCGTTGAACACGATGTGCGCGGCCTCGGGATCGATCTTGATGTTGAACTCGGCAACTGGCGACCAGTTACCCACGTGATAGCCGCCGCCCATGAGCACGACCTCCTTCACGCGCTCAACGATGCGGGGCTCCTTGCGGGCAGCCATCGCGATGTTCGTGAGGCCGCCGGTGGGGACGAGGGTCACGGTGCCGGGCTCGTGGGCCATGACGGTGTCGATGATGAGGTCGACCGCGTGGCGCGGATCGAGCTCGATCACTGGCTCTGGGAGCACGGGGCCGTCGAGGCCAGACTCACCGTGGATGTCGGGAGCGACCTCGATGTTGCGCACCAGGGGGCGCGCAGCGCCGGCCGCGAACGGGACGCCAGTGATGCCTGCGACGCGGGCAACAGAGAGCGCGTTGTGCGTCACTTTCGGCAGCGTCTGGTTGCCGACAACGGTTGTCACCGCCAGCAATTCGATGTCCGGGTTTCCGTGCGCGAGCAGCAGGGCTACGGCGTCGTCGTGTCCGGGGTCACAGTCGAGAATGATCTTCTTAGTCAATTCCACATCCTTGGGGCCGTTGCTCGCGCGTGCGCGTGCGGGCGGTCTGGGTACGTCAAGCGCTTTACGATAACACGCAAAGCGCTTAACGTGTCACCGTTGGGAGCTGAAAGCCCGCGGCTAGAATGAGGGGGTGTCTCGACCCGAAGCTACCTCGCCGCGGCTGACCCGCGTGACCGCGGCGGAAGTTGCCGAGCGTGCTGGCACATCAACTGCAACCGTTTCACTCGTCGTGAACGGGAAAACCGCAGGTCGGGTCTCACAATCCAACATTGACCGGGTGCTTGCTGCTGTGCAGGAGCTCGGGTACGTGGTTGACCACACCGCGTCGTCGCTCGCAAAGGGCACCTCGAACATTGTCATCCTTGTCGCGCCAGACCTTTCGAACCCGTTCTACGGTCGAGTGATCTCAGGCATCAAGGCCGAACTCGGCAACGAGTATCAGTTGCTGCTCTCTGTGACGGGTGAGGGCCGTAACCCGAGCGCAGCCGATGTGCACCGCCTCGTCGCGTTGCGTCCAGCAGGGCTCTTGGTCGAAGCGCCAGATGACGAGTTCCTGCGCGACCTGCCTGCGGGGGCGCCGCTCGTGTTGCTCGATGCGCCAGGGCGCGAGACGCAGGCGCCCACTGTGAACTTCGATCTGAGAAGCGGCATCGGCGCACTCCTTGATCACCTGGCGAGCAAGGGCCACACGCGGATCGGGTACCTCGACAGTCTTACTCGTACTGAAACATTCGAACTGCGTCGCAAGCTCATCGAGCACGGGGCTGCTGAGCGCGGCATCGACTACGTCGCCATCCCCGAGGCAGCGAGCCTCATCGACCCAGACGGCGCTGCGGCCGAGTTTGCGAAGCACTGGCCGCGCTGGCGTGACGCGGGAGTCACTGCCCTCGTGTGCGCCACCGATTCCCACGCCTACGGCGTGCTCGGTGCGGCGCGCGAGCTTGGGATCAGTGTGCCAGGCACCCTAGCTGTCACCGGCTTCGACAACCTTCCCGCCTCGGCGATCGTGTCGCCCGCGCTCACGACTGTCGAACTCCCGGGCGAAGCGCTCGGTCGCGGAGCGGTCAGGGCCTTGCAGGCTCAGCGGGAGCAGCCCTCCGCCACCGTTGAAGCAGCGACGTGCGTAGGGTCGATTGTTCCGCTGATCGGTGCGCGTCTCATCGAGCGCGACTCTTCCTAGCCGCGCAGACCCGCACCGTAGCCCTGCCCCGCCCCGCTTCTGTGTAGACACCGTTGTGCGGCGCGGCCCCTCAGGGGCTCCGCATGCAGCGCCCCTCTTCTTGTGGGAATGAAGCGTCAGCGGCAGCTCTATAGGCAGAATGCTCTGCTCCCCTCTATAGGGGAGAGTGTCATGCCTGTCTCAATGGGTATGGGCTACGCGCACCTATTACTAAGCAGGGCGGTGCTGACAGGCCGACGGATCCGCTTGCTCGAGGACGCCGGCATGAGCGACACGCCAGGGCTGCAGGGCTGAGTGCGTGAAACCGGGCCACTTTCGCGTGAAACGGTGGCGATTCGAGGGGCAAGCGACGCGTTCCGCCACGCCCGGAGGCGGGGTCGGATCGGCCCGGTGACAGGGAAGTCGGCCGCCGGAGGCGCGGGGATTTGTGCTCCCCCAGGGATCCGCGTAATGTATTCCTTTGTTGGCCCGGACGGAAACGGACAGGCCGCAGAGAATCTCTCACACAACGCCCCCAGCTTGAACCGGGTTATGGTTCGTAAAGCGGGTAGGGAAAATGGGATTCACTCCTCACCTCAGGGTGATC
>JAGNOB010000164.1 GCA_017990305.1 Leucobacter sp. | reverse complement strand
CGCGCACCCGCACTGGGAAGAAAATGGAGGTTCCGATTAAGCGCATCCTCCTCGGGGCAGACCCCGCCGCCATCGGCTCGATCGATTCCACTGACCAGCCGGATGCGCTCCGTTGGTTCGAGGACTACGCACGGACACGGACTGACCTCGTGTAGACCCGGATAGCGGCTGCGAGCCGCGAGGAGTCAGCGAGGGCCCTCGACCGGTGCATAACCGGTTCAGGGCCCTCGCGCTTCGCCTGCGAGCCTCGCCGCTCAGACGGCCGCGAGGAGATCGCGCACAAACCCGCGAATGTCTGCAGTTTCCACAGTGACAACCGCTCTGCCCCGGTCCCGCAGCACGCTCGCATCGCCCCGGGCCTGCGACAGCAGCAGCTCCCCAAAGGTCGGACTGCCGGCGACTTCACGCTCGTTGGAAGGAATGTTGACGTCGGGTGCGTCCAAGCCAATGAGCTGCAAGAAGGCTGCACTCGCTGGGCCACCCTTATGCAGCTGTCCGGTCGAATGAAGGTAGCGGGGGCCGTAGCCGACAGCGACGGCGGCCCCGAGCCGTGCACTCAACGTTGCGCGCAGTTCCTCGAGTAGAGCATCCATGTCGGGTTCGTTTGGGTCCACGTATGCCTGGATGGAAACGTAGCCGCCATCAGGGGCCGCGAGAAGAAGGTCGGCCGCAACATCGGAGGCGCGCGGGACATTTGCGGTACCGCTCTCGCTCCCGTTCTCTTCCAGTGTCGCTCGGCTGGCGACCTTCGCCGCCTCGACGTCCGGCTGGTTGAAGGGATCTACACCCATCAAGAATCCGAGAGCGGCTGTTGCGACCTGCCAGAGCAGCATCTGCTCGCCAAGCGAACCTGTCACGGTCAGACCGGAGCGGGTCACGCCATCGGCGACATCCGCGTTGCGTCCGTTCGCTGCCGGATCGCTCTGCGCGCCAAAATACAACGTCTCGACCGATGGGACAGCTGTGGCTGCAGCCCCCGCAGGCAGGGCAATCGGCAGCACGCCGCGGCCGTCTTTGCCCGTGGACTCAGCGACGAGCTGTTCGATCCAGAGCCCGAGCTCGGCCGGCAAGCCGCCGTCGGGGTGGAGTTCCAAGAGAAAGCGTTCGGGGAGACCAGCAGCGAGCGCGGAAGCGAGGCGAAGCGCTGGGTTCTCTGCGGTGTCGGTGACGAACTCCGAACGGGCGGCGATGGCATCGTCAACGATCTTGGATACGTTGGCTCCAGCCAGTACCGAGGGAACGATGCCAAACGCAGTCAACGCCGAAAAGCGGCCCCCAACGCTCGGGTCAGCTAAGAACACACGGTTGCCGTGGACGCGTGCGAAGTCCGCAAGCTTGGACTCCGGGTCCGTCACGAACACGATACGTGTATCAGGGGCGATTCCAGCCCCGATGAAGGCCGACTCAAACGCGGCAAGATGGCTCAGCGTTTCGACAGTGCCACCTGACTTGGAGCTCACAATGACTGCGGTGCGTGAGAGGTCGCCGCCGAGAGCGGCACGCACGGCCCCGGGGTGTGTGGAGTCGAGCACCGTGAGGTCTGGGGCGATGACGAGGGGCGCGAGGCTCGAGCCTCCCATGCCGCAGAGCACGAAGCGATCGATACCGGCAGCGCGAAACTCGTCGGCGAGCCGACCGGCAGCTGAGACGAGTTCACGAGCGTTTTCAGCAAAGTCAGTCCAGCCGAGGCGGACGGCGGCCTCGGCGGCCGCCGCCTCGCCCCACAGCGTCGCATCCTGAGCAAACAGGCGAGACGCAAACCGGGTATTGAGGAGAGACGCCAGGGCATTCGCGAATGCCTCGCCCTGGCGTTCTCCCGTGACCGCGAGTGTCATTCCGATGCCTTCAGAGCGCCCGCCACTGTCTCGATGAGGTCGTCCCAGGAGGCATCAAACTTCGCCAGCCCCTCGACCTCGAGTTGGGTGGTGAGCTCCACGTAGTCGATGCCTTGCCCGTCGATCGCGTTGAGAACCTGGTTGGCCTCTACATAGGTCCCGCTCACCGCGTCGCCGCGCACCTCGCCATGGTCGGCAAGTGCTTTCAGCGTCGCTTCGGGCATGGTGTTCACCGTGTTCGGTGCAGCAAGCTCGGTCACGTACAGGGTGTCGGGCAGCGAAGGATCCTTCACGCCCGTTGACGCCCAGAGCGGACGCTGGGCATTTGCACCGAGCCCGAGGAGCATCTTCGCGCGCTCGCTCGAGAAGGACTGCTCGTACACCTCGTAGGCAAGCCGCGCGTTCGCGACGCCTGCTTGACTCTTCAGAGCGATTGCTTCGGGGGATCCGATGGCGGTGAGGCGCGCATCGATCTCAGTGTCGACGCGCGACACGAAGAAGGAGGCGACCGAGTGGATCTTGCTGATGTCAATACCAGCGGCGCGGGCACGCTCGAGCCCAGTGAGATAGGCGTTAATGACCTGGCGGTACCGCTCCAAGCTGAAGATCAGCGTGACGTTCACGCTGATGCCAGCGGCGATCGTCTCGGAAATGGCCTCCAGCCCTTCAACCGTGGCGGGGATCTTGATCATCGCGTTCTCGCGAGCCACCATCTCCCACAGCTCCTTGGCCTGCGCGATAGTGCCCGCAGTGTCGCGTGCGAGTCCGGGCTCGACCTCAATCGACACTCGGCCATCGCGACCGCCGGTCGCGGCATAGACGCCTGCAAAGACATCGCAGGCGTCGGCAACGTCAGCCGTCGTGAGCTCGGTGATCGTGGCCGATGCGTCGAGACCACGCCTAGCGCAGTCGGCGATCCGATCGCCGTAGCCAATGCCCGAGCCAATAGCGTTCTGGAAGATCGTCGGGTTCGTTGTGACCCCGACGACATTCACCGACTCGATGAGCTCGGCAAGCTGGCCGCTTTCGATGCGGGTGCGCGAGAGGTCGTCGAGCCAGATGCTCACGCCAATCTCTGACAGTGCCGCGGTACGTTCGTTACTCATGATTGCCTTTCGTAGCCAGCCTGGTGCACGCGAGAGGCGCTAGTTCGCGAGCGATTCGCGTGCCGCCGTAACAACAGCTTCGGTTGTGATCCCGAACTTCTCGAAGAGCACCTCGTAGCTCGCCGACGCTCCAAAGTGCTCGATCGAGACTGAAAGGCCGCGGTCACCGACGTAGCGCTCCCAGCCGAGCGAGAGCCCTGCTTCAACGCTTACGCGGGCAGTGACCTCAGCGGGCAATACACTCGCGCGGTACTCGGGGGTCTGTTCCTGGAACCACTCGAGCGAGGGGGCAGAAACCACGCGCGCGCCAACGCCTTCTGCGGCGAGTCGCTCGCGAGCCTCAACGGCGAGCTGCACCTCAGAACCTGTCGCGATCAGGATCACGTCGAGCGAGTCCGTCGGAGTGTCTGCAAGCACATATGCGCCACGGCGCACGCCCTCGGCAGCCTGCTCGTGAGTGGCGAAGTCGCCGCCACGGGGGAGTACTGGCACGTTCTGACGCGTGAGCGCGATACCCGTCGGGCCCTCATGACGCGTGAGGATCTCATGCCATGCGATGGACACCTCGTTCGCATCGGCCGGGCGCACCATCGTAAGGTTCGGGATGGCGCGGAGCGTTGCAAGCTGCTCGATCGGCTGATGTGTTGGGCCGTCTTCGCCGAGCGCGATCGAGTCGTGAGTCCAGACAAAGATGCTCGGAACGTTCATAAGCGCGGCAAGACGAACGGCCGGACGCATGTAGTCCGAGAAGATCAGGAACGTGCCACCGAAGCTGCGGGTCTTGCCGTGCAGCTGAATACCGTTGAGGATCGAGCCCATCGCATGCTCGCGGATGCCGAAGTGCAGTACGCGGCCGTACTGGTCTCCCGTCCACGTGGACGTCGAGTGATTCGCGGGCACGAACGATGCCGAGTTCGGAATGGTCGTGTTGTTCGAACCAGCGAGGTCGGCGGAGCCGCCCCAGAGCTCGGGCATGATCGGGCCAAGCGCTGCAAGTACCTTGCCGCTGGCTGAGCGGGTCGCGACGGACTCCCCGGGCTCGAATACGGGAAGGGCCTCAAGCGCGCCCTCGGGAAGCTCCTGCGCCTCGACACGGTCGAAGAGCGCTTTGCGCTCAGGGTTCGCTGCTGCCCAGGCGTCGAAGGACACCTGCCACTCCTTGCGAGCCTCGGCGCCGCGGGCGACGGCCTGACGTGAGTGCTCGATCACCTCGGGGGCGACGGCGAAGTGCTCCTCCGGGTTGAACCCGAGCACGGTCTTGAGACCGGCGAGCTCGTCAGCGCCGAGCTTCGAGCCGTGGATGCCACCGGTGTTCTGCTTGCCGGGGGAGGGCCACCCGATGATTGTCTTGAGAATGATCATCGAGGGCTTCGTGGTCTCAGCCTTGGCTTCCTCGATCGCAGCGTTGAGCTCTGCAACGTCCTCGACGTAGTTGCCCGTCTTCTTCCAGTCGACCTCGAGCACCTGCCAGCCGTAGGACTCGTAGCGCTTTGCCACGTCCTCAGAGAAGGAAATATCGGTGTCGTCTTCGATGGAGATCTGGTTGGAGTCGTAAATCGCAATGAGGTTGCCGAGCTCCTGGTGGCCGGCGAGCGAGGCCGCCTCGCTGGTGACACCCTCTTGGAGGTCTCCGTCACCCGCAATCACATAGATGTTGTGGTCAAACGGGCTCGTCCCGGGCGCGGCTTCGGGATCGAACAGGCCGCGCTCGTAGCGTGCGGCATATGCGAAACCAACGGCCGAGGCGAGTCCCTGGCCAAGCGGACCGGTCGTGATCTCGACGCCATCGGTGTGGCCGTACTCAGGGTGCCCGGGGGTCTTCGAACCCCACGTGCGCAATGCCTTAATGTCTTCGAGCTCGAGGCCGTAGCCGCCGAGGTAGAGCTGCACGTACTGCGTCAGCGAGGAATGCCCGACCGACAGGATGAACCGGTCGCGACCGAGCCACTTGGCGTCAGCCGGATCATGACGCATCACCTTCTGATGCAGCAGATACGCCACAGGGGCGAGGCTGATCGCTGTACCCGGGTGGCCGTTGCCAACCTTCTCAACAGCGTCTGCCGCGAGTACACGTGCGGTATCTACCGCACGATCGTCGAGCTCGCTCCACTCCAGTCCGTTCGCCAATGGCCTGCCTTCCTTACAACAGAAAATGTGCGCCAGGAGGCGCAGCTGGCGCGCCCTCTGCGCACTCTCAAACAATCCTACCGACAGGACAGACCCCGTGAGCGCGATGTTTACTGAGATCTCCCAGCACATCCCGGGCGAACAATCGCTTTCTCCCGCTTGTAAGCCTGGGGTGTTACCGTGTGGCGCATGACTGCCGGGCCCAGCACCAACAGTGGCGAACCGCTACCCCCAATTGCGGGCTGGGACTTCATTACCCGCGGCT
>JAGNOB010000163.1 GCA_017990305.1 Leucobacter sp. | reverse complement strand
ACGGGCCGCTTCGCCGCGAGTTCCCGCTCGCGAACCTTCAAGAATCCGTGCGTGTCAACCATGAGTTGCCTCCAAGATCTCAGTCCATACACGTGCACCGTCGGGATCTGTTCCCGAGCGTTTTGCCCGCTCACGAATGTCCAATACGCGGGAGTAGCCGCGGGGAATGAGGCGGGTGAACCTCGCCGTTGTGGTTGCAGGGTCAGCGTCGAAGGCATCGAGCAACGCGGTTGCGATGTCGGAGCCTGTTTGCTCGAGGTGGCGGCGAAGCAGTGAGCGAATCTTGGCGACGACCGCCGGTTCGTCGGGGTGCCCACCACCAGTACCGAGCGGTTGCAGCAGCAGCGCCCCGGAGGCAACCTCCGCAGCGTTCACGCGCGCTGGGTCGAGATCGAGGACGACGGCCTCGCCACCACTCATCCCTGCACCAAAGTTTCGTCCGGTTGGCCCGAGTACGAGCGCGAACCCTCCGGTGAAATACTCAAGCGCGTGATCACCGACGCCTTCAACGACGGCCGTCGCGCCTGAGCCTCGCACGAGGAAGCGTTCGCCGACAGATCCCGCGATCCACAGCGCTCCGCTCGTCGCGCCATAGCCGATGACGTTGCCGGCAAGAACGTCACTCCTGTCTGGCGTTTCGTCTGGGTGCGATCGAATGGTGATCTCCCCGCCAGATATCCCCTTGCCGACGTAGTCGTTTGCGTCCCCAATCAGCCTGAGGGTGATGCCCGCTGGCAGGAAGGCGCCGAGTGACTGCCCCGCGGAGCCAGTGAGCGTCACGTCGATTGTCTCGGGAGCGAGCCCTGCGGCACCGAAGCGCTTCGTGACCTCGTGACCGAGCATCGTGCCCACCGCCCGATGCAGATTGCGGATCGGGAGGTCGATCACCACTGGCTCTCGCGAACCGAGCGCATCTCGCGCGAGGTCAATGAGGCGCACATCGAAATGCTCCCCGAGTTCATGATCCTGCGCTGCGCCGTGGCGTCGCGGCTCGTTTTCGGCGTGCACCGGACCACGCAGCACGTCGGTGAGGTCCAGCCCCTCCGCCTTCCAGTGCCGAACCGCGTCGTCAACATCGAGCACTGCCGTGTCACCGACGGCCTCAGCGAGCGAGCGGTAGCCGAGCTCGGCGAGGATGTCACGAACCTCCTCGGCAATAAAGGTGAAAAAGTTTACGATGTGTGCAGCCTGCCCGGTGAATCGTTCACGCAGCTCAGGGTTCTGGGTCGCTACCCCGACTGGGCAGGTATCGAGGTGACAGACGCGCATCATGATGCAGCCCGAAACCACGAGGGGTGCCGTGGCAAACCCAAACTCTTCGGCTCCTAAGAGCGCCGCGATCACGACGTCCCGGCCGGTCTTGAGCTGGCCGTCAGCCTGCAGCACGACTCGCTCGCGCAGGCCGTTAAGCATGAGCGTCTGCTGCACCTCGGCGAGCCCCAGCTCCCACGGGGAGCCGGCATGTTTCAGCGAGTTCATCGGGCTAGCCCCGGTACCGCCATCGTGGCCAGAGACGAGGATGACATCGGAGAGCGCCTTCGCAACGCCAGCGGCAACAGGACCGATGCCGCTCTGTGCGACGAGCTTGGTGCTGATGCGGGCTGCGGGGTTCGCCCGTTTCAGGTCGAAGATGAGTTGCTTAAGATCCTCGATCGAATAGATGTCGTGGTGCGGCGGCGGCGAGATCAGCCCCACGCCCGGCGTTGCGTGTCTGGTCCGGGCGATCCACGGGTACATCTTGCCCGGTGGGAGCTGGCCGCCCTCTCCAGGCTTCGCTCCCTGCGCGAGTTTGATCTGGATCTCATCCGCGTGCGTCAGGTACATGCTCGTCACTCCGAACCGGCCAGACGCGACCTGCTTGATCGCGCTCCGTCGTGCGGGGTCAAGGAGGCGATCCTCCGCTTCCCCGCCCTCGCCCGTATTTGACCGACCACCAAGCTGGTTCATTGCAATCGCGAGCGTTTCGTGTGCCTCCGGGGAGATCGACCCGTAACTCATCGCACCCGTCGCGAACCGACGGACAATGGCCGCAACGGGCTCCACCTCGTCGAGCGACACCGCTGGCCGCTGCGGGCTGAATCGAAACAACCCGCGAAGAGTCATCAGGCGTTCCTGCTGTGCGTTCACGCGCGCGGTGTACTCGGAGAATATTTCGCGCCTGCCAGTGCGCGTTGCATGCTGGAGCTTGAAGATTGTCTCTGGATCGAAGAGGTGCGGCTCTTCCCCACGCCGCCAGCGATACTCACCACCGCTGTCGAGCCGTTTGTGCGCGAGCGGGGCGGTGTCGTCTGGATAGGCGGCGCGATGGCGCGCCGCGACTTCTGCAGCGAGTACATCGAGGCCGACTCCGCCTAGACGCGAACTCGTCCCGGTGAAGTAGTGGTCGACGAGCTCTCGGGACAGGCCGATCGCTTCAAAGGTCTGTGCGCCGCAGTACGACGACACTGTGGAGATGCCCATCTTGCTCATCACCTTGAGCAGCCCCTTGCCGAGCGCACCGATGAGCCTCGCGACCGCGTCCTCCTCGGTGAGACCGGGCAGGGAGCCGTCACGCACAAGCAGGCCGACGCTCTCCATCGCGAGGTATGGGTTCACTGCGGCCGCGCCGTACCCAACGAGCACGGCGACGTGGTGAACCTCTCGCACATCCCCGGCCTCTGCAATGAGTGCGACGCGCATCCGTTCACCCTCGCGAATGAGGTGGTGGTGCACGGCCGACACAGCGAGCAGAGTGGGCACCGGCGCGAGGTCCTTGTTCGAGTCGCGGTCGGAGAGAATGAGAAACTCGGCGCCAGCGCGGATCGCGGCGCTCGCTTCCCAGCACATAGCCTCGAGTCGATCTGCGAGCCCCTTCGCTCCGTAATCCACTGGGTAGAGCCCGCGGATAGTCACAGCGCGCTCGCGTTCGGGATCGTCACCGAAGTGCTGAATCCGCGCGAGCGCACCGTTGTCGATAACCGGGAAGTCAAGGATCACCTGCCGAGCGTGCTCTGCAGACTGGCTGAGCAGGTTCTCCTGCGGGCCAATACCCGCCCGCAGGCTGGTCACGAGTTCCTCACGCAGCGCATCCAGCGGGGGGTTCGTGACCTGCGCGAACTGCTGTACGAAGTAGTCGTGCAGGTGGCGGGGACGCTCACTGAGTACCGCGATCGGAGTATCGGAGCCCATCGCGGCGAGTGGCTCACCGCCAGCAAGCGCCATCGGGGTGAGGATGAGCCGGAGCTCCTCCTCCGTGTAGCCGAAGGTCCGCTGCCGTCGGGTGATGGAAGCAGGCGGGTGCACGAGGTGCTCGCGTTCCGGTTCGTCGGCGAGCCGGATCCGGCCCTCCTCCAGCCACGCACCCCAGGGCGCAAGGCCAGCAAGTTCCTGCTTTACCGCGGCATCGCCACGCACCTCTCCGGTTGCGAGGTCCACAGCGAGCATCCTGCCCGGCAGCAGCCGACCGCGCCGCGCGACTCGTTCTGGGGCAACCTCGAGTACACCCGTTTCGCTTCCGATGACGAGCAGCCCGTCATGCGTAACCAGGTAGCGGCCCGGCCTCAGCCCGTTGCGGTCAAGCAGCGCGACGAGTTCGCTGCCGTCAGTGGCGATCATCGCGGCCGGCCCGTCCCACGGCTCCATTACAAGGGAGTGATACTCGAGAAAATCGACGAGTTCTGCATCGAGCTCGTCGTTCGCCTCCCACGCCTCAGGCACCATCATCGCGAGAGCGTGCGGCAGTGACCGACCGCTCATGACGAGCAACTCGAGCACCTCGTCAAAGCTCGCTGAGTCGCTGCCGCCGGGCGAGCAGATGGGCAACAGTGGGGCGATATCGCCAAGCAGCGGGGACGCCAGCTGCGCCTCGCGCGCACGCATCCAGTTCCGGTTGCCCCGAACCGTGTTGATTTCACCGTTGTGCGCAACGAGCCGGAGGGGCTGCGCCAGGTGCCACGAGGGGAACGTGTTCGTCGAATACCGCGAGTGCACGATTGCGAACCGAGAGCGAAACCGTGGATCGGCGAGGTCACGGTAGAACGCGGGTAGCTGTAGCGTTGTCACCATGCCCTTGTAGACGATTGTCTGCGCTGAGAGCGACGGGAGATACACGCCCGTTTCGTGCTGGATTCGCTTACGCGCCCGAAACGCCCGACGCTCAAGCTGCTGCGGGTCGCTCGCGTTGCCAGGCGCCGCAGCAACGACGAGTTGTTCGATCGAGGGGGCAGCTACCCGAGCGCTCTCTCCGAGGACGGATTCGCGCACCGCGACGGGCAGCCACGCAACGACTCGTAGCCCTTCCTCCGCAGCGATCGCGGCAATACGGTATCGAACCGCTCGGCGCTCGGTGGAGGGCCTCGGTAGAAATGTGAGCCCTGCAGCATACTCGCCAGCGTCCGGCAGTTGTACGCCAGCGGCGGCGCAGCGTTCGCGGATCAGGTCGTCCGGCACCTCACTGAGGATGCCTGCGCCGTCCCCAGTGCCTGCGTCGGATCCCACGGCACCGCGATGCTCAAGATTCTCGAGGGCTTCCAGTGCCAGTTCGACGATCCGATGGCTCGCTGCGCTGGTGAGAGACACCACGGCGGCAAGCCCGCACGCATCATGCTCGTTCGCCGGGTCGTAGAGACCAACCGCGGGCGGCAAGCTCGTCGCGTTTAGGCGTATGGGGTCGATGGGTGTGCGCATCGACGTCCTTTCTCTCGGCGGGACGTCGGTGACCCGGTCGGATGCTGCCCCCGCAAGCCATCGGTTCTCGGCCTCGTGGCCGCGATCCCTGCGGCGGCAGCTGCGGAGCTTTTGAATATAGCACCCGTTTATTCGGCAAACCGAATCATTACGCGAAGTTTCTGCACATCATGCAGAAATCGTGGCGGAAAATCAATACTTTCTGCGGCAATTGGAGACTCGGACCGTACCATGTTGCCATTGGCGGAGCGAAAGGCTGAGCCTATGAAAGCGCTCTTCATCACCGCGGACCTCGGCGGCAACCTCCCGCCCACACTCGCCGTCGCCCATGCCCTCGCCAGGCGCGACGTAGATGTCGTCATAGCCGGGCTTGAACCGCGCAGCTCACGCACTCGTGGTCGGGGCGCAGCCAGACATCACCGTCATCGACTGCATGCTCACCGCCCCACTGCGCGGCGCACTCGCA
Source organism: Leucobacter sp. (assembly GCA_017990305.1). Taxonomy (GTDB): domain Bacteria; phylum Actinomycetota; class Actinomycetes; order Actinomycetales; family Microbacteriaceae; genus Leucobacter. The sequence continues at coordinate 202 of JAGNOB010000163.1, read as the reverse complement.
GCCAATCGCCCGTCTGCAGTGCTCTTCCACACGTTCGGCAGCTACTGGAGTCGTAACTTCGATCGGGGCCCGGCCGGTCGTGCACTCGGACTCCTCGGCCTCCGGCCGCGCAGTTTGTGGGATACGGCTTCCACCCGGCTCATGCTCACCGACGCGGAACTCGACCCGAGCAGCTCCTCCCCCGGACTGCGAAACTACACGG
>JAGNOB010000162.1 GCA_017990305.1 Leucobacter sp. | reverse complement strand
GTTTGTCACCTGCTCGACGGTCGCTGAGGCTTCTTTCGCGAGTGTGGTCTCGAGCCCGCGTAGCGGGTGATCCGACACGTACAGCCCGAGCATTTCCCGCTCAAAGGCAAGCTTGTCTTTCTTCGTCCACTCGGGCCGCTCAGGCACGAGCGAGACGGTCTCCGCGCTGCCTCCGGCATCCTCAGCAGCCTCGGCGAACAGGCTATCGAAGTCGAAACCGACGTCGCCCTTCTCCTCGGCGCGCTTCTCCTTCACTGCACCCTCGACGGCGCCCTCGTGAATCTCGAGTAGGGCGCGCCTCGTGCCGCCAAGCCCGTCGAACGCGCCAGCCTTGATGAGCGACTCGACGGTTCGCTTGTTCAGCGCTGGCAGTCCAACCTTCTTCAGGTAATCGTGGAAGGTTTCAAAGTTTCCGAGCTTCTCTCGGGCCTCGCGCACTGCTTCAACGACGTGACCGCCGACGTTGCGAATCGCGCCCAGCCCGAAGCGAATGTCGTCACCAACCGCCGAGAAGTTCGCGAACGACTCGTTCACCGCTGGCGGGAGGACCTTGATGCCCATGCGCCGGCACTCGTTGAGGTAGATGGCGAGCTTGTCCTTGGAATCGCCGACACTGGTGAGCAGTGCAGCCATGTATTCGGCCGGGTAGTGCGCCTTGAGGTACGCCGTCCAGTAGCTGACGACACCGTAGGCGGCGGAGTGCGCCTTGTTGAACGCGTAGTCGGAGAACGGGAGCAGAATATCCCAGAGCGACTTGATCGCCGGCTCGGAGAAGCCGCGCTCCTTCATGCCGCCGGAGAAGCCCTCGTACTGCTTGTCCAGCTCAGACTTCTTCTTCTTGCCCATCGCGCGGCGGAGAATATCCGCCTGCCCGAGCGAGAAGCCCGCGACCTTCTGCGCGATCGACATCACCTGCTCCTGGTAGATGATGAGACCGTAGGTGGTGCCGAGAATCTCCTTGAGGGGCTCCTCGAGCTCGGGGTGGATCGGCGTGATCGGCTGCAGGTTGTTCTTGCGCAGCGCGTAGTTCGTGTGCGAATCCGCGCCCATCGGGCCCGGACGGTACAGCGCGAGGACTGCGGAAATATCCTCGAAGTTATCCGGCTTCATGAGGCGCAGCAGACCGCGCATCGGCCCACCGTCGAGCTGGAACACCCCGAGGGTATCGCCGCGCGCAAGCAGTTCGTACGAGGGCTGGTCGTCGAGTTCAAGCCGCTCGAGGTCGAGCTCCTCGCCGCGGTTCAGCTGAATATTCTCGAGCGCATCCGAGATGATCGTGAGGTTGCGCAGCCCGAGGAAGTCCATCTTGATGAGGCCGAGGGTCTCACAGGTTGGGTAGTCGAACTGGGTGACGATCTGGCCGTCTTGCTCGCGCTTCTGCAGTGGGATGATGTCGATGAGCGGATCGCTCGACATGATCACACCTGCGGCGTGTACGCCCCACTGGCGCTTCAGCCCCTCGAGTCCGAGCGCAGTGTCGTAGACCTTCTTCGCGTCAGGATCTTCCTGGAGCACCGCCCGGAACTCGGCTGCCTCCTTGTAGCGGTCGTGCTTCGGGTCGGTGATGCCAGCCAGCGGGATGTCCTTCGCCATGACGGCTGGCGGCATCGCCTTCGTGAGCTTCTCGCCCATGCCGAACGGGAACCCGAGCACTCGCGACGCGTCCTTCAGCGCCTGCTTCGACTTAATCGTGCCGTAGGTCACGATCTGCGCGACGCGCTCGTCGCCGTACTTCTCGGTGACGTAGCGAATCACTTCGCCGCGACGGCGATCATCGAAGTCAACGTCGAAGTCGGGCATGGAGACACGGTCGGGGTTGAGGAACCGCTCGAAGATCAGGCCGTGCTGCAGCGGATCGAGGTCGGTGATGCGCAGCGCATACGCGACCATCGAGCCCGCACCCGAGCCACGGCCGGGGCCAACCCGAATCCCGTTCTCTTTCGCCCAGTTGATGAAGTCTGCGACGACGAGGAAGTAGCCGGGGAAGCCCATCTGGATGATGACGCCCGTCTCGTATTCGGCCTGCTTGCGCACATCATCAGGAATACCGGCCGGGTACCGGTAGTGCAGCCCAGCTTCGACCTCCTTGATCATCCAGCTGTCCTCGGACTCCCCGTCGGGCACCGGGAAGCGCGGCATGTAGTTGGCCTTCGTATTGAAGGAGACGTCGCAGCGCTCGGCGATGCGGAGCGTATTGTCGCAGGCCTCAGGCAGCTCGCGGAAAATGTGCCGCATCTCCGCGGCACTCTTCAGGTAGTAGCCTGAGCCCGAGAACTGGAAGCGGTTCGGGTCGTCGAGTCGCGAGCCTGACTGCACGCACAGCAGAGCAGAGTGCGCCTCCGCGTCACCCTCGTGGACGTAGTGCAGGTCGTTGGTCGCGAGCAGCGGGATCCCAAGATCTTTCGAGATCTTCAGGAGGTCGTTTTGCACGCGTCGCTCGATCTCGAGACCGTGGTCCATGATCTCGGCGAAGTAGTTTTCTTTGCCGAAGATGTCTTGGAACTCGGCGGCAGCCGCGAGGGCTTCCTTGTACTGTCCCAGTCGCAGCCGGGTGTGGATCTCACCAGAGGGGCACCCGGTCGTCGCGATAAGTCCCTTCGAGTACGTTTGCAACAGCTCGCGGTCCATGCGCGGCTTGAAGTAGTACCCCTCGAGCGATGAATAGCTCGACAGCCGGAAGAGATTGTGCATGCCCTCGGTCGACTCGGAGAGCATCGTCATGTGCGTGTACGCGCCAGCGCCCGAGACGTCATCGCCACCGCCATCGCCCCAGCGCACACGGGTGCGCTCGGAGCGGTGTGTTCCAGGGGTGACGTACGCCTCGATGCCGATGATCGGCTTGACGCCGGCGTCATTCGCAGAGCTCCAGAAGTCGAACGCCCCGAAGGTGTTGCCATGGTCGGTGATCGCCACAGCCGGCATCCCCTGTTCGGCAACAGCTTGCACAAGCGGTTTCACACGCGCAGCACCGTCGAGCATCGAGTACTCGCTGTGCACATGGAGGTGAACGAAACCGTCAGAATCCGACACTAATGAGCCCCTTTCAAAGACCTCTCAAGGGTACCCCCTCGGGCGCAAACTCTCACTCAGCGTCGACGGGCAACGCCCGTTACTGGGGTGCTCGCGTTAGATGTCGAGCACGTCAATCGCGTGCTGTAAGTCGGCAGGGTACTTCGACTCAAACTCGACGGGCTCGCCTGTTCCCGGGTGTCGGAACCCGAGCCGCATGGCGTGCAGCCACTGGCGTGTCAGCCCCAGCCGATCAGAGAGGACAGGATCCGCTCCGTACATCGTGTCCCCGACGCAGGGGTGGCGCTGTGCCGACATGTGGACGCGAATCTGGTGGGTGCGGCCGGTCTCAAGCTCAACCTCGAGCAACGTCGCGAACGGGTACGCCTCGACTGTCTCGTAGTGCGTAATCGATGGCTTGCCGTCGCGCGTCACCGCAAACTTCCACTCGTGTCCGGGGTGCCTGCCGATGGGCCCCTCGATAGTTCCGGAGAACGGGTCGGGATGGCCCTGGACGACTGCGTGGTAGATCTTGCGCACCTCGCGATCGCGAAAGGCGCGCTTCAGACCGCTGTAAGCGCGCTCGCTCTTCGCGACCGCCATCAGCCCACTCGTTCCGGCATCGAGCCGGTGGACAATGCCCTGGCGCTCGGGAGGTCCGGAGGTCGCAATCCGGTAGCCTGCACCTGCGAGTGCGCCGAGCACGGTCGGGCCGGTCCAGCCCAGGGAGGGGTGGGCGGCAACGCCTGCCGGCTTATCGATGACAACAAAGTCGTCGTCGTCATAGACGATGCCGAGTTCGGGCAGGTGCACGGGAACCACCGTCGGCTCGGCCTTCTCAGCCCAGCTCACTTCGAGGAGGGCACCCTGCGTGAGCCGCTCGGATTTGGATACGACCTGGCCGTCAAGCGCGACGCCGCCAGCGGCGATGACTTCTTGCGCATAGCTGCGGGAAAACCCGAGGAGCTTCGCGAGTGCCGCGTCTGCGCGCTCGCCGGCGAGGCCGTCGGGCACGGGAAGGCTACGGTGTTCCACCATCAGCCCTTTCGTCAGGTTTGGCGGCCGCTTCGACTTCGACGTCACCGGTTTCGTTGGTGGCAGCGTCAGCGGCCGCGAGTGCCGCCGCCTCTTTCGCTGCGCGGTCGGCGCGCGTCTCTCGGCCGCCCTCGATTGAGAAGCCGAAGAGGGTAATCAGCACGAAGAGGATCATGCCGCTCACGATGCCGATGTCTGCAATGTTGTAGATGGCAGGCATCATCCACGGCGTGAAGATGTAGTCGATGACGTGCCCCTCGGGGAACCCGGGTTCGCGCGTCAGCCGATCGGTGAGGTTGCCGAGTACTCCGCCGAGCAGCAGCCCAAGAAAGAGTGCCCACGGTACCGAGCGCAGCCTGCGAATCTGCCAGATGATGACGCCGACGACGACCGCTGACAGGATCGTGAAGATCCAGGTCTGCCCGCTCGCGATCGAGAACGCAGCCCCAGGGTTACGCACAAAATGCCACTGCAGGAAGTTGCCGAGCACGGGAACCGTCTGGCCCTCGGGGAGGGTCGCGACGACCCAGTTCTTGACGAGTTGGTCACTTACGAGCACAGTGAGTGCTACTACAGCGAGCAGCAGCGGCACCAACACCCTGCGTCGGGTGCTTGGTGCCGCTGCTACAGAAGTATTATTCTTCACCCTCGATTTACTCGAGGCCCTCAGGCCTCACGAGCGGCTCCGGCGAGCTGTCGAGATCGCGCAGCTGCGACTGGATGTACGAGCGCAGCGTCGAGCGGTATTCGCTCTCGAAGCCGCGGAGTTCAGCGACAACAAGGTTGAGCTTCTCCATCTCGTCGCTGTGCGCACGCAGTTCGTCGGTGCGGCGCTTCTGCGCCTCTTCGACGAGCTCGCGAGCAGTGCGCTCTGCGTCGTCGACCATCTGGGTGCTCTTGGTCTGCGCAGCGTTGATGAGATCGTCGCGAGTGGTCTCGCCTTCGCTCACGTACTTGTCGTGCAGCTCGAGTGCCATCTGCAGCATCGCGCTCGACTTGATCGCGTCGGGGCGCTGGGCACCCTCGGTCTCGACGGGAGCCTCAACGACGGGCTCGGGGGCGACCGCGGCGACGGGAGCGTCAACAACGATTGTCTCTTCGGCGGGGTTCACAGACTCGCGCTCTTCGAGCTGAGCGGTGAGCTCTGCGATCTTCGCCTCGAGTTCCTGCTTCTCGGCGTCGCGCTGGCGGATCTCTTCGACGACCGTGTCCAGGAAGTCATCGACCTGATCGAGATCGTAGCCATCACGGAACTTCGTGATCGTGAACTTCTGATTCACTACATCTTCAG
>JAGNOB010000161.1 GCA_017990305.1 Leucobacter sp. | reverse complement strand
ACCGCGAGCGCCGGGATCACGCTCTTCCATGTGAGTGGCATGGCCGGCTCGTTACTCGCCCCGTTCGTGCTGCGCTTCGACGGCAGAACCCTGTTGCAGGTCGCGCTGCCGATCGCCCTCGCCGTGAGCGCTTCAGGGCTTGTCTTCGTGCCTGCCGCGTCGTTCCTATGGGTGGCGCTGCTCGGGCTGTGCTGCGGCGCGGCCCTGAGCGTTTCGCTCACGCTCATCGCGCAGCGCTCCCCCACGGCACACACCGCTGGCGCAGTATCGGGGATGTCGCAGGCAGTCGGCTATCTCATCGCATCCTTCGGGCCTGTGCTCTTCGGCTGGGCCTTCGATGTGACCGGTGCGTGGCTGCTGCCGCTCGGCGTCGCCATCATCGGCCTCAGCGTGCAGTTCACTGCTGGCTGGATCCTGCGCGACGGTCGCATGGTGCGGGCATAGCAACGGCCGGGCCCTGCTTCAGGGCCCGGCCGTTGCTCCGAGGTTCGGAACGCCGCTTACAGCGCGCGGAGTACGACCGCCGAGCCCTGACCGCCGCCGCCGCAGATGCCGACAGCGCCGAGCGAGCCGCTGCCCGCCTCAGCGAGCTGGCGTGCGAGCGTACCGACAATGCGTGCACCCGACGCGCCGATCGGGTGGCCGAGTGCGATGGCGCCACCGTGCTGGTTCACGATCGCGGGGTCAATGTCGAGTTCGCGTGTCGACTGGATGCCGACGGCAGCGAAGGCCTCGTTAATCTCGACGGCTGCGAGCTCGCTCGCTGCGTGGCCTGTCTTCGCGAGGGCGGCTGCGATCGCGCGCGATGGCTGCGAGTGCAGGTGCGAGTCGGGGCCGGCGACGAACGCGGTTGCTTCAACGCTGGCAATCGGGGTGAGCCCGAGGCGCTCGGCTGCGGCCTCGCTCACGAGCACGAGCGCTGCCGCACCGTCGGTGATCTGCGAGGCGTTGCCCGCGGTGATCGTGCCGTCCTTCGCGAACGCGGGGCGAAGCCCCGCAAGGCTGTCAGTGGTCGTGTCGGCGCGCACGCCGTCGTCCGTCGACACGACGGTCTCGCCGCGGCGGGTGCGCACGGTGTACGGCGCGATCTCTGCTGCGAGGAAGTCCGCCGATGCTGCTGCGCGCTGGTGCGATGCTGCTGCGAACGCGTCCTGCTCGTCACGGGTGAGCTTCAGGGGGACGTTGCCGGTCTCGGTGAGGGCGCCCATGGCGACCTGGTCGAAGGCGTCGGTGAGGCCATCGTGATCGACCGTATCGATGAGCGTGGCCGGGCCGTACTTGGTGCCGGCGCGCAACGGCATGACGTGCGGGGCGAGCGACATCGATTCCTGGCCAACTGCGACAACGATCTCGGCCTCGCCTGAGTTGATGAGCCGGACGGCCTGCGACACGGCTTCGGTGCCCGACAGGCAGACTGCGTTGAGCGTGATCGCGGGAACCCCCATTGGGATCCCGGCGGCCACTGCGGTCTGGCGTGCAGGGTTCTGCCCTGCCCCAGCCTGCAACACTTGCCCACCGACGACGAGGTCAACCTGGTCAGGGGCGATGCCGGCGCGCTCGAGGGCGGCCTGTGTCGCGTGCGCTCCGAGCGCGACGGCGCTCTCGGTGGCGAGCTGCCCGGTGAACTTCGTGAATGGCGTGCGCGCGTACCCAGCAATGAGTGCGTTCATAGGGGAATCCTCCTCGATTACGACGATCGTCTCTCCCCTCATTGTGCCCGGTCTCGCTGCGACCTGCACGCATACCTTGCCCAGGGAGGCGCGGAAGGGCTGGGCAAAACCTTCCCGCTGGCGGATATGGGGCGACGACACGGCTACGCAGGCGCGGATAAGCTGTTGTGCATGGAAGCATCTCAGGTGCCAGCGGCCTCACAGCGGGGCCGCCGCCGCGGCCTGCGGATCATCGCCTGGGCGATTCCGTCCGTGCTCGTGTTGGGGGCTGGGGGCTACGTTGCAGCCGCTGCCGCGGTGCCGCTGCCGGAGCCGACGCTACACGCGCTGCCGGTGGCGACAACTGAGATCGCCGCCGACACGGCACCCGCGCAGGCCGCCGTCGACGCCAAGGCGCTGCCGACCGCGATCGGCTGGCTCCACGACGAAGAAATCTGGACAAACGACGAGACGGCCTACCCGCTCGCAAGCATCTCGAAGCTTGTGACTGTGCTCGTCGCTCAGGAGGCACAACCGCTCGCCCCCGGCGAGGACGGGCCGACCTATGTGTGGACCGCGGCCGACCGTGAGCGTCAGGAGCACTACCTGTCGCTCGACGGCGTCGCCTACCCGATCCCTGTCGGAACGGAGGTGACGCTCCGCGAGATGCTCACGCTCATCTTCTTGCCGTCGGCAAACGACTTCGCGGCAGCCTACGCCTACTCGGTGTTCGGCGACAACGACGGCTTCGTGGCCGCCGTGCGCGACTGGGCAGACCGGCACGGCCTCGAGTCGCTCGAGCTTGTGGAGCCGACTGGCATGGACGAGGGAAACCGCGCGAACCCAGCTGATCTCATCAGGATCGGTCGGATGGCCCTGCAACACCCCACCATTTCCGAGTTCACGAGCACCCAGTCGGCGACGATGCCGTGGGGCATCGGGCTCATCGAGAATACGAACCCGTTGCTCGGAGAGTTGCCGGGCATGCTGGGCGTGAAGACCGGCCGCTCGGCATCAGCTGGGTTCAATTTTCTGGCGGCGCAGGAGGGCACCGCTGGAGATCGGGAGGTCGTGAAGATCTCGGTGACGCTCGCGCGGCCAACGATCGAGGATCGCGCTCAGTCTGGCCGGGATATGCTCGCCGCCCTGACCCAGCTGCCGCAGTACACCGAAGTGGTGACCGCAGGTGAGCCTGTCGGCACACTCACTGGTGTTGACGGGTCGACGGTAAGCCTCGTCGCGGACGACTCAGCAAAGGTAACGTTGCTTCCAGGGGAGACCGCGCAGCGCTCCGTCTCGATCCACACGGATGCGGCTACCGCAGAGATCGCAGGCAGCATCGCCGTGGCGGCTCCAGCAGGGGACATCGAAGTCCAGCTCCGCCGCGACGGCACCCTTACGACACCAGATCTCTGGTGGCGCCTCACTCATCCCGCGGAACTGTTCGGGTAGCTGCTCATGGCGTCTGATCACCCCGATCTCCCGGCACCGCAGCGCAGGGGCCGCCGCTTCAGTGCGGCGGCGGCAAGTGTCGCCGTGCTGGTGGTCTGCGGCCTGTACGTCGCGGCGAGCGCCCTCGTCCCGCTGCCAGCGCCGACGCTCACGCTCGAGGTGCCAGCCACAGCACGCTACGCCGTCGACGATGCTCCCGTGCAGGAAGTTGTTGATGCCGAGCAGCAACCTACCGCGGTTGGTTGGCTTGACGGCGGTGACGTTTGGGCGAACAACGATGAGGCTCACCCGCTCGCGAGCATCACGAAGCTCGTGACCGTCCTCGTCGGGCAGGAGGCAGCGCCACTCGCCCCAGGGGAGGATGGTCCGAGCTACACCTGGACGGAAGCCGACGCCGAGTTCCAGGCCGAACTCGCCGAACTCGACGGCATCGCGTATCCGATCCCCGTGGGCACCGAAGTCACCAGGCGACAGCTCCTCACCCTTGCCCTCGTCCCATCAGCGAACGACTTCGCGACCGCATACGCGCGCTCCGTGTTCGGCGACAACGACGCGTTCGTTGCCGCCGCCACCGACTGGGCAGAGCGAGAGGGGCTCGACTCACTGCGGGTGACCGAGCCGAGCGGAATGGACGACGGCAACGTTGCGAGCGCCTCAGATGTGGTGCAGCTCGCGCGCCTCACCCTGTTCGACCCGGTGCTCGCCGACATCGTCGACACCGAGAAGGCTTCGTTTCCGTGGGGCATCGGCGAGGTCGAAAACACGAACCCGCTGCTCGGGTCGCTGCCTGACGCGGTCGGCGTGAAGACCGGGCACACCGACACCGCAGGCTATTCACTCGCGGCGGCGGCGAGCGGTGAGCTGGGTGGCCGTGAGCTTACTCGCATCGCCGTGGTGTTGGGCCGGGACAGCCTCGATGAGCGCGCAGACGACGCAAGAGACCTGCTCAGTCGCCTCGCGACGTTCCCGGAAGAGCACGAGGTTACCGAGGAGGGCGAGTATCTCGGCACGCTCACCTCAGCCGACGGACAATTCGTTGAGGTGAGCGTCGACGATACCTACTCCGAAGTGCTCATCCCTGGGGAAGTCATCACCCGCGCCGTCCAGACCACCGAGGCTGAGGAAACTGTGGTCGTCGCGGGGCCGCAGGGGGCACGTCACATTGCCGTGGTGCGCGAGGGGACATTCACGGAGCCGTCGCTGTGGTGGCGGCTCACGCACCCGCACGTGCTGTTTACCGGCTGACCGCTTTCGGGCGTTCTCGCAGCACGCCCGATGCCATCGCGAGGGCGGATCCGACTGCTGTGTCGACGAAGCGCTCGGTCGCGGTCGAGAGCTGGTTTGCGTCGCCGATCGCCGCACTGGCGATGAGCAGCACGAGCGGAGTGATGAAGACAAGCGCGAGCGCATAGTTGCGTACAACGACGAACTCGATCGTGAATTGCAGCAGCGGCAGCATGAGCACGAACACCCAGGGCAACTGTGCGAGCGGGGCGAGCGCAAGGTAGACGGCTGCGCCGACCAGGGTACCGAAGGTGCGGTGCAGGCCGCGGGCGAAGGAGTGGTTGCGCACCGTACTCATGCCGACGACAGCTACGCCAGTCGAGACGGTCCAGTAGGCCCGCTCCGGGTCGACCCAGAGCAGGCTGATCACGGCGCCAAGCGCCGCGACGATCGCGATCCGCACCACGAGCCACTGCTCACCGGCGCCGAGCCACGGGCCGGGGAGGATCTCGCGGAGCGGGCGCGGCTGCCGCGCCCGCTCCGACGGCAGCACCGCGGGCAGCAACGCAAGCAGATACGCGAAGACGAGCCCGCCAGCGAGCGTCGAGAGGAACACCCACGGCTCGGTCACGCGTGCGCCATCGCGCACCCCGGTGATCATCCCGGAGAGGCCGAACATGAGCACGAAGAAGACGGGACCTGGCGGGCCCACGCGGTACGCGAACGCGAACGCGCTGCCCGCGATCGCGACGACAACCAGGCCCGCAGCGGTCAGCCAGGGCGACGGGGCAAGCAACGTGCCGAGCGCAGCGCTGCCGAAGAGCACCGCGCCAATGACGGGAAGCACGCGCGCACGCTCAGCCGCTGGGGAGCCCGCAAAGAACAGCGCGAGGAACGCGCCGGTGCCCGCCATGAGCCCGAGGTCTGGGCGCCCGGCAAGCGTGAGGGCGGCGAGCGGGATGCCCATCGAGAGCGCCGCCCGCGTCGCGATCCACCGCCGCGGGCCGGGAGGGCCGGGGG
>JAGNOB010000160.1 GCA_017990305.1 Leucobacter sp. | reverse complement strand
GATGAGGCTCGCGACCTCGCGAACGGCAAGCGGCTCGCGGTGGACCCCGAGCGCCACGCCCCCGCGCCACTCGTCGCCGCGATCCTGCCGGCCGAGGGCGGGGCCCGCAGCCCGCAAGATCGTCTGGTCGGGCTTGTCGAGGTGAAGGGTGGTCGCAGCCGCGTCATCACGAACTTCCCATCGCAGGAAACGGGGGGCGCGGCATGATCGCCTGGTACGGGTACCTGACGATTGGCGTCTCGCTGATCGCGGCGGTGATGTGCGCGTTCCAGGGCTTCCGGAAGCGGGCACCGAATGACTACACGATGGGCGCGACGCTGCTCATCGCACTGCTGCTCGTCGTGCAGATCGTCATCTCGATCATCGCGCCGTTCGCGGGGAACGCTCCGACGGGCGACCTGCTCGAATTCTGGATGTACCTCATTGTCGCCCTCGCGCTGCCTGTCGGCGCCGGGTTTTGGGCGCTCATCGACCGCACCCGCTTCGCGAACCTCGTGCTCGCTGTCGTCGGGTTCGCGATCGCAGTCATGACGTATCGCATGCTCGTTATCTGGGGCTGACGGGCGAGTACACTCGAAGGGTGAGTAACGTGGGAGACACCGGCCAGACGGAACAGCGCAGCGAGCGAATGAGTGGACTCGGGCGAGTCCTTATCGCCGTGTACATCATTCTTGCGATTGCGGCGACCTTCCGCTCGATCTATCAGATACTCACGAAGTTCGACGAGGCGCCGCTCGCGTACATCCTCTCCGCGGTGTCCGGCGTGGTCTACATCGTCGCGACGATCGCGCTCATGCGCCGCGGCCGTGGCGTGTGGCGACCGATCGCCTGGATCGCCCTGTCGTTTGAGCTCGTTGGTGTGCTCGTCGTCGGCACCCTGAGCATCGTCACCCCCGAACTGTTCGGTCATCCGTCAGTCTGGTCGTACTTCGGGCAGGGCTACGGCTACATCCCGCTCGTGCTCCCGATCCTCGGCCTCATCTGGCTCTCCCGAGAAAAGAAGAGCAACTAATGCAGCTCGTAACCGCTGTGGACGACCTTCGTCCCGCCGACTTTTCCGCGGGCTCCGTGGTTGCCGTCGGCAAGTTCGACGGTGTACACCTCGGGCATCGCGCGATTATCGCGTCGCTGCTGCGTAAAGCGGAGAGCGACGGGCTGCGCTCGGTCGTGTTCACGTTCGCGAACAACCCGCTGAGTCTGCTGCAGCCGGAGGCCTGCCCGCAACCGCTCGCGAGCCGTTCCCAGCGCCTCGAACTCATCGCGGCGGCCGGTGTCGACACCTGCGTCATGGTCGAGTTCAACGCGGAGTTCGCGGCGATCCCCGCACGAGAGTTCGTCGAGCGCGTGCTCGTCGGTCAGCTTGGCGTACGGCACGTGCTCCTCGGCGAAGACTTCCATTTTGGCCACCGCGGCCTTGGCGACGCCGCCCTGCTGCGCGAGCTCGGGCCCGTCCACGGGTTCACGGTCGAGGTCGTTGAAGCCGTCGGCGACGACGAGGTTGGTGCGCTGTCGTCAACGCTGATCCGCAACGCAGTGCTTGGCGGCGACATGGTGACGGCCCGTGAGATGCTCGGCCGCTGCCACGCGGTCCGGGGCGAAGTTGTGCACGGCGACGCGCGCGGCCGCGAGCTCGGGTTTCCCACGGCAAACCTCGGTGGGGACATCGAGGGGCTAGTTCCCGCGCACGGTGTCTACGCGGGCACGGTGCTCATTGATGGCGCCGAACACGACGCCGCAATTTCGGTCGGGGTGAACCTGACGTTTGAACCGGAGGGGGAGCCGCGCGTCGAGGCGTACGTGCTGGACTTCTCCGGCGATCTCTACGGCAAGCAGGTAGAAGTGCGCTTCGCTCAGCGGATCCGCGAGATGCTTCCGTTCGACAGTGTCGATGCGCTGATTGCACGCATGCACGAGGACGTCGCAGAGACGCGCCAGATTCTCGCAGCGGTTCGCGAGGGCTAACAGGCCCCGGATCGCCCGAGATTTCCCGGTGTGGGGCGTGCCCTGAGGTTCGGGTGGTAGTATCGTCGCATAGTCGCGCCACGTTTAGTCGAATCCCGTTGCATTGCACGGTTCAGGTTCGTATACGCGCGAGCGGCTTCGTCCCAATAGTTTAGGGACGCGCATGCTACGTGTCGCCCCGTTCGGTGCGTCACGCAAAGATCCACCAGGAGAGCAATTGGCAAGCAGCACTGCCACCCGCCAGCCAGCTAAGCGTCAGCGCTCAAGCGGCACGCGGAAGCACGCCCACAACGAAGGCATCATCCCGCTTCTCGCCCGCGCCGTGCGCGAGGTTGAAGCGTCGGCTCAGCGCGGCAAAGCGAGCCCGCAGAACCGCACCAAGTTTCAGGTCATCGCGCTCCTCATGCGCGAAGAACGCGCCCGCGTCAAGACAGAAGACGGCGTGAGCGATAGCGAGCGCGCTGAGACACTCAAGCGCCTCGACGGTGTCGCATCGATCCTCGCGAAGACCGCGGCCCGCGACACGAGCCTCATCACGCTGCTCGAGCCGGGCGCGACGATCACCGAGGCGACCCGTCAGCTCAAGCGGAAGATGCTCGTACAAGCGGGCATCGAAGTTCCCGAGGAGGCTCCGGCAGCGCCCGAGCCCGTGAAGACGCACGTCCCGCCAGAGCTCGCTGAGCGCCAGGTGGAGCCTGCCGGGATCCACAACCGGATGCTCGCGAACCCCTTCCTCGCGCCGTCGCTCGAGGCGCCGAAGGCGCCGACTCCGGTCGTGCGGCTCGCGAACTGGGAACTCCTGAACCCCCTCCTCAAGTCGTTTGAGCAGGGCGGCGGGGGAGCCGCATGTATGGATCTCCCAGACGCACCCGTTCCTGACCGCCTTGCTCCTGCCGGGCTTGAGCTCATGCCGCACCAGGCTCGGTTCCTTGCGAGTGTTCGCGACGGTCACCGCAGCTTCCTGCTTGCTGACGAGCCGGGCCTCGGAAAGACAGCTCAGTCGGTCATCGCAGCCTCGGTCGCTGGCGCCTACCCGATGCTCGTCGTGGTGCCCAACGTCGTCAAGATGAACTGGGCGCGCGAAGTTGAGCGGTGGACGCCGCAGCGTCGCGTCACCGTGATCCACGGCGACGGCGAGACCGTCGACGCATTCGCCGACGTGTTCGTCGTGAACTACGACATCCTTGACCGGCACTTGAGCTGGATCTCACAGTTCGGGTTCAAGAGCATGGTCGTCGACGAGGCGCACATGATCAAGAACACGCAGTCGCAGCGTTCGCGCAACGTGCTCACGATCGCGGAAAGCATCCGCGAACGCGCGCGTGGCGCCCAGCCGCTACTCATCGCTCTGACGGGTACGCCGCTCATCAACGACATTGATGACTTCCGCGCGATCTGGCGGTTCCTCGGTTGGACCGAGGCGGACAGGCCCGGCCCCGAGCTCATGGCGAAGCTCGAGAACAACGGGTGGACTCCAGCGGACCCGCCGTTCTACCCCGAGGCCCGCCAGAGCGTCATCGACATGGGGATCGTGCGTCGCCGCAAGATCGATGTCGCGGCGGATCTGCCGGCGAAGCGCATCGTTGATCTTCCCGTTGAACTCGACGATGAACTCGGCCGTGGCATCCACGCTGCAGAAGCGAAGCTCGCGCAGAAGCTCTTCGACCGCTACACCGCCGTCAAGAACGGCAAGCTCGGGCAGAAGCTCTCCGACGAGGCGATCATTCGTATGGTGGCAGCGCAGGAGCTAGAGGAGTCGAACGCATCTGCTGACGGCCTCAACGTCTTCACGATGGTGCGCGAGATCGGTGTTGCTAAGGCCGGCCTCGCAGTCGACTACACCGCGCAGCTCGCGCGCTCGGTCGGCAAGGTCGTGTTCTTCGCGAAGCACATCGACGTGATGGACCGCGCCGAGGCGCAGCTCGCCGAGGCCGGCCTGCGCACGGTGTCGATCCGCGGCGAGCAGTCCGCAACGTTCCGACAGGAGCAGATCGACGCGTTCAACACGGACCCCGAGGTTGCGGTTGCCGTCTGTTCGCTCACCGCGGCGGGCGTTGGCGTGAACCTCCAGGCATCGTCGAACGTTGTGCTCGCAGAGCTGAGCTGGACCGACGCGGAGCAGACGCAGGCGATCGACCGCGTGCACCGTATCGGTCAGGCTGAGCCTGTCACCGCGTGGCGCATCATCGCAGCGCAGACGCTCGACGCGCGTATCGCGGAACTCATTGACGGCAAGGCTGGCCTTGCGGCTCGCGCGCTTGACGGCGCACCCGCTGCTGAGGAGAACGCAGATCCGGTGCAGTTGCTCGCGCTCATGAGCGTGCTTACCCGCGCTGTGGAGGCTGCGGCGGCGAAGTAGCGCGCTGGCGCTTCCGAGCGCCAGAATGGCGCGAATACGTGTGTCCGCACTATTCGCGCCACCGCTACCATTGTGAGCATGCGTATTGGAGTGCTCTGTTCCGGCGGCGATAGCCCGGGTATGAACGCCGCGATTCGCGGCGCTGTGCTCCGTGGCGTCGACGTTCACGGCTTTGAAATGATCGGCTTCATCGACGGTTGGCGCGGCTTCCACGAAGGCGAGTTCGTGCAGCTCGATCGCCCGGCCGTGCGGGGACTCTCACCGCTCGGCGGGGTTTTCATTGGAACCAGCCGTGTGCCGCCGTGGGAGGCGCCCGTCACTGCGGAGGCGCTCGATGGCCTGCGAGCCAGAATGGCCAGTTACGGCCTCGACGGACTCATGCTCATCGGCGGCAACGGCACCCAGACTGTCTCCTCGATCCTCGCGGACGCAGACGTCAACGTCGTCGGACTTCCGAAGACCATCGACAACGACCTTGCCGGGACGGACTACACGTTCGGCTTCGACACGGCCGTATCCATAGCTGCAGAGGCCATCGACAGGCTGCGCACAACCGGTGACTCGCACCGCAGGTGCATGGTGCTCGAGGTCATGGGTCGCGATGCCGGCTGGATCGCGTTGCACGCCGGTATGGCTGGCGGCGCGCAAGCCATGCTGCTTCCCGAGTTCCCGGAGAGCCTTGAGCAGGTGTGCGCGTGGATCGCGAACGTGCGAGACCGCGGGCGCTCGGCGCTCGTCGTCGTGGCTGAAGGGTTCACGCTCGAGGGCACCGACGAAGCGGTCACCCGTGAGGGCCTTGACGGTTTCGGGCGGCCTAGGCTCGGAGGTGTCGCCGAGATGCTCGCGCCGCTGATCGAGGAACGAACAGGTATCGAGACTCGCGCAACGGTGCTGGGTCACGTGCAGCGCGGAGGCTCACCGACGGCCTTCGACCGCGTCCTCGCCACACGCTCGGGCATCGCGGCGGCGGACGCCGTGAAAGCGGGGGACTGGGGCAAGATGGCGGGCCTCCACGGCGACCGGATCGAGCTCGTGCCGTTCTCGGAGGCTGT
>JAGNOB010000159.1 GCA_017990305.1 Leucobacter sp. | reverse complement strand
GCACGATGCCGCCCGCCGCTGACCAGGTGAGGAACAGGAAGATACCAACGACCGCGAAGATCACGGTGAACCAGAGCGGGATCTTCTTGTACTGCATCGCGAAGACAAATGTCAGCGCAGCCATCACTGCGAGGATCAGCGCACAGGCGATGACGGTCCCCCCGGTCGGCAACCCGACATCGGGGAGCTGCAGGGACTGGGTGCGGTCGCCAAGGCGGTAGGTGCTCTCCCCCGCGCGCCCGGCGGGGAACGCGAGCAGCAGGCCGATGACTGCGACGATCGCGAACGCGATTGGCGCCTTCAGGCTGCGGGAGCGAACGACGCCCGCGCTGTCGACGACGACCTGGGTGCCGGTGAGTTGTTGGACCGCGCTCATGCCGATGCCCCCTTCTGCTGGAGTGCGTGCACTCGGTCAAACCGCTTGAGCCCGAAGACCGTGCGCACGAGCGGCGGTGCTGCGATGAAGAGCACGATGAGGGCCTGCACGACGAGCACGATGTCAACGGGAATGTTCTCCGCGATCTGCATCGTGAAGCTGCCTGCCTTGAGTGCACCGAACAGGAGGCCAGCCGCGACGACGCCCCAGGCGCGTGAACGCCCGAGCAGTGCGACGGTGATCGCGTCGAAGCCGATGCCGGCGTCGATGTGGCTGCCAAAGCCCGTGGTCACGGTGCCGGCGACCTGGTTGGCACCGGCGAGGCCCGCAAGCCCACCGGCGATCGCCATCGCGTAGAAAATGATCCGATCGACCTTGATTCCCGATGCGCGAGCCGCGTGCGGGTTCTCGCCCACCGCGCGCATGCGGAAACCGAGCGACGAGCGCTCCATGAGCCACCACACGAAGACCGCGGCAAGCAGCGCGGCGATGAAGCCCCAGTGCGTCGTGAGCGGTGCACCGAAGAGGAGCGGGAACTTTGCGGATTCCGGCGTAACCGGCGAGATCGGCTGGTTGCCGCCCGGCCGCATGAGCAGGCCGGGGGTCGAGAGCAGCCACGCAACGAAGTAGAACGCAACGAAGTTCAGCATGATCGTGAGGATCACCTCGTGCGCGCCGGTGCGCGCCTTGAGGAAGCCGACGATGCCGCCCCAGATCGCGCCGCCAGCGATGCCCGCAACAACGACGAGCGGGAGGTGCACGAAGAGCGGGAGGTCGACGCCGAACATCACGAAGCCAGCTGCGGCAGCACCCATGAGCATCTGGCCGCGCCCACCAATGTTGAAGAGCCCAACGCGGAAGGCGAGACCGACGCCGAGGCCGGCCATGATAAGCGGGGTGGCGAAGTTCAGGGTGTCTGACAGCGGCTTGATCGCGCGCAAGAAGCTCGGCGCTTCGTAGTTGAAGATCGAGCCCCTAAAGAGCGCCGCGTAGCCACCCGAGATCGCATCCCACAGCGCAACAAGCGTGTCGCCGGGGCGCTGGAAGAAGTAGCCGGACGCTTCGATGACGTCGGGGTCGGTGAACGCGATGAGCAGGCCGCCGATGAGCATCGAGAGCGCGATCGCCAGCACCGTTGTGGTGACCGAGCTGGACAGCAGATCGGCCATGAGCCGGTTCTGCGGCGGCGCTTCGCTGGTGTCGGGCGCAGCTTTCGCGGGCTGCCCGTTCGTTTCTACGGTCGGTGCGCTCACGCCGCAACTCCTTCGGGGGTTTCGCCGGCCATCATCAGGCCGAGGGTCTCGCGCGACGCGTTTCCGGGAACAATGCCGATGATCGTGCCCTTGTACATCACTGCAATGCGGTCGGCAAGCGCAGAAACCTCGTCGAGCTCCGTCGAGACGAGCACGACGGGAACGCCAGCGTCACGCGCCTCGACGATGCGGGTGTGAATGAATTCGATCGAGCCGACGTCTACGCCGCGCGTTGGCTGAGAAGCAACGAGCAGGTTCAGCTCTCGGCTGAGTTCGCGCGCGATGACGACCTTCTGCTGGTTGCCACCGGAGAGGCTCCCCGCGGGAGCGCCTGGCCCCTGTGTTCGAATGTCGTACTCCGTGATTTTCGCAACCGCAAAATCATTGAGCGCCCCACGGCGGATGGTGCCAGCGGTGACAAACTCCGCGTCACTTGTACGGTTCAGCATGAGGTTCTCTGCCACCGAGAATGACCCGACAAGCCCGTCCTCGATCCGATCCTCTGGCACGAAGCCAACGCCGGCGTCGATGATCTGCTTGACCGGCTTGCCGATGAGGGTCTCGCCATTGAGCGAGATTTCACCCGACGTCACGGCTTGCAGCCCGACGAGCGATTCGGCGAGCTCGGTCTGGCCGTTACCCTGCACGCCCGCGATCGCAAGGATCTCGCCGGGGCGCACCTCGAGGTTCACGCGGTCCACAACAATGTGACCCGTGCTATCTGCGATCGTCAGGTCGCGAACCTCAAGCCCGCCGTCGCGCAACTGCGGTGCATTCTTTTGGACGGTCAGCTCAACCGCTCGCCCGACCATGAGCGAGGCAAGTTCGTTCGTAGAGGATTCCGGTGACGCCTCGGCGACAACCTTCCCGAGGCGAATCACGGTGATGCGATCGGCAACCTCGCGCACCTCGCGGAGCTTATGGGTGATGAAGACGATCGCGGTGCCCTCATCGCGCAGCTGCCGCATGATCTGCATGAGCTCGTCTGTTTCCTGCGGGGTGAGCACCGCGGTGGGCTCATCGAACACGAGCACCTTCGCGTCGCGCGACAGCGCCTTGATGATCTCCACGCGCTGCTGCACACCCACGGGCAGATCCTCGACAACGGCGTCTGGGTCCACCTCGAAGCCGAAGCGGTCAGCGACCTCTCGCACGTGTGCGCGGGCGCTCGCAAGGTCGAGAGCGCCAGCAAACTTCGTGCTCTCGTGACCGAGCATCACATTCTCGGCTACCGTGAACACCGGCACGAGCATGAAGTGCTGGTGCACCATTCCGATGCCCGCAGCCATCGCGTCGCCAGGGCCCCGGAAGTGCTGCACCTCGCCGTCGACAACGATCTCGCCCTCGTCGGGCTGATAGAGGCCGTAGAGCACATTCATGAGGGTGGACTTGCCGGCACCGTTCTCGCCCAACAGGGCGTGAATCTCTCCGGGGCGCACCTCGATGGAGATGCGGTCGTTCGCGGTAAATGATCCGAAGCGTTTCGTGATCCCGCGCAGTTCGAGCGTCATGCCGTAAATCTATCCAAGTTCATTTCGAAGGGGTAGTGCATAGGTCTCCCCCGGCGTGAATCTAATATGGCGGGCCGGTGAGCGATCGTTGATCACCCACCGGCCCGCCATTGTGTGCCTTACGGCGAGGAGGGCGACTCGACCTTGATCTTGCCGGCGATAATATCCGCCGAGATCGCGTCAAGCGTCGACTGCAGGTCAGCGGGGACCTTGTCCTCGAAGTTGTTGAAGCTCGACAGGCTGACGCCGTTGTTCTCGAGAATACCGACGAAGGGCTCGGGGCTGAACTCGTCCTTGGCTGCTTCCATTGCGGCGTCGTACACCGCAACGTCCATGCTCTTCATGATTGACGTGAAGAGGATGTCCTGCACCTTCGGATCGGTGTCAAACACGTTCGCGTCGACGCCAACGAGCTTCGCAGTGCCACCCGAGTCGCGGATCGCTTCGCCAGCCGACTGGTAGATCGGGCCGCCGACGGGGAGCAGCACGTCAGCGCCCTGGTCGAGGAGACCCTGCGCCATCTGCTTCGCGGTGTCGTTCGCAGCGAACTCGCCGGTGAACTGGCCGTCCTGCTTGTCGAAGTCCCAGCCAAGAACCTTGATGTCCTTGCTGTTTTCCTTGTTGAAGTGCTCGACGCCCTTCTGGAAGCCGTCCATGAAGATCGTGACGGGCGGAATCTTTGCGCCACCGAAGGTGCCGACGGTGCCGGTCTCCGAGACTGCCGCCGAAGCGTAGCCGCCGAGGAATGCAGCCTGCGCGGTGTCAAACACGAGCGGCTTGATGTTGTCGGCGTCGGTCTTGCCGTCGCCGTCGTTGTCAGCCCAATCGTCGATGATCGCGAACTGCACGTCGGGGTTCGCCTTCGCAGCGTTCACCGTCGGCTCGGAGAGCATGAAGCCCACCGAGACGATGAACGTGCAGCCCTCGCCAATGAGGCCGTCGAGGTTCGCGACGTAGTCGCTCGCGCTCTTCGACTCGGTCTTGCCGAGCTTCACGTCGAGCTCCTCGGCAGCCTTGGTGAGGCCCTCGAAGCCGAGCTGGTTGAACGACTTGTCGTCGAAGCCGCCCTCGTCGGAAACCATGCAGGGCTTGAAACCCTTCACAGCCTCAACATCCGAGCCGCCTTCGGCCTCGGGTGCCTGGCCACAGGCCGAGAGGCCGAGCACGAGGCCAGCCGCGGCCGTGAGGCCGATCAGCTTCGTAGTAGTGGAGATGGTCACAGTATGCCCCCCTGGTTATGCGCCCGCGCGAGCCGCGGGCGGTTGTTGACTCACAGTGTATTCCTACAGCAGGAACCGCTTTGACGCACGCCGGGGAGTGCAATGGTTGCGATTCCGATATGAAAAGCTCAGCGGCGGGCCGTTTTCTCTACCGAAATCGACCCTGCGGAAACGATTCCGAAGCTCATCCTTCTTCCGCGACTGGATCGGTACCGCGCCCATCCAGCGCATCGATGTAACGCAGCACAATCCCCTCACGCAGTGCCCAGGGCGAGATCGTGAGTGTCGACACGTCAAACACCTTCATCGCGGTGCGCAGCACGACTGCGCCGGCCATGATCTGGTAGCCGCGCTCGGGAGTAATGCCGGGCAGGTACTCCCGTACCGAACCAGGCATGTCGCGCAGTGTCGGCTCCCATTCGCGCAGTCCGGCGTAATGCAGCTCTGCGAGGTCTCCGGTCGAGGGATCCGGCGGCCCGCCGATGAGCCGCGCGAGCGAGCGAATCGTCTTCGACGTTCCGACGACGCGCTTTGGCTTCGGTCGCCCCTTGAAGAACTCGTTGCGTGCGTTCGTGAATTCTTCGCGAGCGTGGGCGCGCAGCCGGGAGATTCCCTCGGCGCTTGGCGGGTCCTCGGGCAGGTACATGATCGTCGAGCGACCCGCCCCGAGCGGGAGCGACACCTGCACGTCGGGGTACTCGTCTGCGCCCTGTGCGATCTCGAATGATCCGCCACCGATGTCGAAGAGCAGGATCTCGCCCGCCGACCAGCCGAGCCAACGGCGGACCGCAAGCATCGTGATCCGCGCTTCGTCCTCACCCGAGAGCACATCGAGCTTCAAGCCGGTCTCGCGCTCGATCCGCGCGAGCACTTCCTCACCGTTCGCTGCCTCGCGAATTGCGGACGTTGCTGTCGCTAGGAGGTCATCAGCGCCGATCTCCTGCACAGTCTTCACCGCGTCACCGATCGCTCCGATAATGCGGGTCACGCCCTCTTCGGTGATTGCGCCGTCGGAATCG
>JAGNOB010000158.1 GCA_017990305.1 Leucobacter sp. | reverse complement strand
CCTCACGAGCGACTGGACGATCGTCGGCTGGAATCCCGGCTACGAGTGGCTCTACGGCCCGATCGCGACTCTCCCTCCCGAGGAGCGCAACCTGCTCAGGCTGATCTACACGGACAGGCGAATCCGTGAGCTCCTGCCGACGTGGGAGCGCGACAGCAGGAACTTCCTCGCCGAGTTTCGAGCGGATTCCGGCGTACGGCTCAGCTCAGAGCGGCACCGTGATCTCGTCGAGACACTCAAGCTCGAAAGCGACGACTTCCGCACGCAGTGGGCCGAGCACGCCGTCGGCAGGTTTACTTCCCGCACTCGCACATTCGTACACCCGACGGCCGGCGAACTCGTGTTCGAGCACCACCGGCTTGTACCGAGCGACGCGCCCGATCTCCACGTGGTGATGTACGCGCCTGTGCCTGCGGCTGAGAGTGCGCCCGACGCCTCAACCTGACAGCGCTCAGCCAGCGAAGTCCAGCGGTAGGTTGCCCGCTCCACTGACCCTGATGCCATCGAGCCCCTGCCAGTTAGCGGCGGCGGTGAGAAGTTCGGCGGCGACGGCTGCGGTCTGCGCCGGCGCGCCGGGCTCCTGCCAGGCGGCCTGCACGAGCAGCGCCCGTTCGGCCCTGTCCGCTTTGAGGTCGATGCGGCCCGCGAGCGTTCCACCGACCATGAGCGGCAGGCAGTAGTAGCCGAACTGACGCTTCTCCTTGGGCGTGTAGATCTCAATGCGGTAGTGGAAGTCGAACATGCGCTCGGCCCGCGGCCTGAACCACACCACTGGGTCGAACGGGGTGAGGAGCGCGTTGGGCGCGAGCCGCCCTGGTACACGCGCGTCGCGATGGAGCCAGGCCTGCTCCGGCTTGCCAGCTTTCGTGAGCCAGCCCTGAACGGTGACGGGCACGAGCTCACCCGCGTCTTCGAGCGCTTGCACCGCAACCTTCGCCTCGGCGGTCTTCAGCCGGTGGTAGTCGGCGAGGTCTGGCAGCGTCGCGACGCCGAGCGACCGCGCAGCTCGCTCGACGAGCGCGCGCTGCGCGGTCTCCCTGTCGATCTCGATGAGGTGCTCCGGGGCGATCACCTGCTCGGCGAGCGCGTACCTGCGCTGGAAGCCCTCGCGGCCGGCCGACACGACCTCGCCCGTCGCGAAGAGCAGTTCGACAGCGTGCTTCGTGTCGCTCCAGTCCCACCAGGGGCCACGCTTCTCGCGCGGCCCGTCCTCGAGGTCCTTGACGAACTGTGGGCCCGCCCCCGCGAGCTTCGCGCGCACGTCGGCGATCGCCGCGGCGAGGCGCTCGGTCGTGCCGCTGTTCGCGTGACGCTCGCGCCTGTCGGCCATGCGCCAGCCGAAGAGCGGGCGATCCGTAACCGGTATGAATGCCGCCTCGTGCGCCCAGTACTCGGTGTAGTCGCCGCTCTCCCAGAGCAGCGCGTCGAGCTGCTCCTGCGAGTAGCCGCCGTGCCGCGAGAACACCGGCATGTAGTGGCTGCGGGCGAACACGTTCACCGAGTCGATCTGCAGCACATGCAGTGCGTCGAGCGCCCCGTCGAAGGGCCTGCGCACCCGTAGCTTAGGCGTGTGGGCGAAGCCCTGCGCGGCAAGCGCGACGCGCCGGGCCTCCGCGGCGCTGAGATCTGTGCGTGCGCTCGTGCCTGGGCTGCTGTGACCGGCGGTGCGTTTCGTCATGCGACAACGCTACCGGCAGCCGCGGACATTGCTGTTCTCGAAGGCGAGGTTCCGGAGGTGCGGCGGAGCGCAGCCGCGGTTTGCAGCGGCGCGACAGGCGAAATGTCCCCGAACCCACCCTCCCAACTCAATCCCGGCACGCGGTTGTGCGCTGTGCGCGGTGAGCAGTCACATGTGCCAAGTGCTGGGCTGCACTGTGCGTGTGTGGGTTGCCCGCCACCCTGCAAGAGCCAGAGTTGCCCGTCTGGCGCGGGGTGTGCCCGCTGATTGAGTCGGTACCGACTCGCCTGTGTGAAGTTGTCTGTGCGCTGCTGTGTCGTGAGCTGCTGTGCTGTGCGCCGCCGGGCTGTCTGTGCGCTGTTGGGTGCGGCCGGGCGCTGCTGTTCGCTACCGGGCGCGCCCCGCTAGCCCTCGAGCAGCTCGTTCGACCAGTTCGCCTGCTGGATGTGCGCGTCGAGCTCCCGCAGTTCGCGCGCGAGCACGTCGGCCTTGCCGCGCAGCTCGCCGACGGGCAGCGCTGCGACCTGTCGCAGCTCGGAGCGCATCTGGCGCATCATGCCCTGATCCTGCGCGGCGTCCGCTGCCTGCACGAGGATCGCGTGCCGCTGCCGCAGGCTGTCGCGGCGGGCGAGGGCATCGGTCATCGTGAAGGTGGCTGGCGAGGCGGTTCCGCTCTGCTGCCTGCGGCGCCCGCCCGCCGCGGACTTCGGCGGGGCAATGTCGAGTGTGATGCTCGAGTTCGTCGCGTTGATGCTGCGCACGAGCGTCTCGAGCTCACCAACGGCGAGTTCGGCCTCGGCGAGCAGCGCAGCGGCGTCCTCAACAGGGGTGTCGCCCTCCTGGTAGCGCGCGTTGGCGACGATGCGCGAGCGCAGCTGAGCGATTCGTTTTTGCGTATCTCCGCGGAGCGCAAGCGCTTCTGCGAGTTTCACCAGTGTTCCCACTCTCGTTTCGTAGCCCTGACAGGACGGCCAGAGTATCACGCCGATGCTGCCACTAAGAGCGAGTCAGGCGTACGCTGTGAGTAGGCGCAGGAGCTGCCAAATCCTGGTGCCCGCGCCGTGACGAAGGGAAGAATCTCGATGCGTGCAGTGACCTATGTGAAGAACAACACGGTGGAGTTGCGAGACAAGCCGAAGCCCGAACTCGCGGCAGACGAGGTCCTCATCCGGGTCGGTGGAGCTGGCGTGTGCCACTCGGACATCACGATCATCGGTATGGGCGACGACAACCCCCTCATCGGCAGCACGCTCGGGCACGAGGTTGCCGGCACCGTCGAGGAGCTCGGCGCGAACGTCGCGGGCTGGCAGGAGGGGGATCTCGCGATCGTGTCGCTGATCCTCTCCTGCGGCCAGTGCAGGGAGTGCCTCGCTGGGCGCGACAACCAGTGCGAGGTCGTTGGCCCGCGCGGCGGGCTCGCGCCACTGTCGCCGGGCATCGGCAGCCCTGGTGGCATGGCCGACTTCATCGCTGTGAAGGCGAGGCACCTCGACCCGATCGGCGACCTGGATCCGGTAGCCGCCGCACCGCTCGCGGACGCAGCGCTCACGCCGATGCACGCGATCAACACCGTGCGCGACAGAATGACTGGCGACGCGACGGTCGTCACGATCGGACTCGGCGGGCTCGGGCACATGGCGCTGCAGATCCTCGCAGCGACGACCGGCGCACGCATCATCGCGCTCGACACCGACCCCGCCAAGCTCGCCTTCGCGGAGAGCCACGGTGCCGACCTCGCGATCCCGAGCGACGGCGACGCAGCTGCGCGGATCCTTGCGGAGACGGGCGGTGTGGGTGCCGACGTTGTGCTCGACTTCGTTGGCGTCCAGCCGACTGTGGACCTAGCGGTCGCGGTGGTTCGCAGCGGCGGCGCGATTCGCTTCGTCGGCCTCGGCGGCGGCAGCTTCCCGTACGTCGCCGGCGGCAGCGAGCTACCGTGGGGCGTGAACATCGAGCGCTCGTACGGCGGCACCCGCTCCGACATGCGCCAGGTCATCGCGCTCGCGCAGGCTGGCAAGATCGCGGTCGAGGTCGTCACCTACGCGCTCGACGACGCCCCGCAGGCCTTCGACGACCTGCACCACGGAAAGATTGCCGGGCGCGCTGTACTGGTGCCGTAACGCAGGGAAGGCTCGTGCCGTCGGGCGCACGCCGATCCACCGCTGCCGCGTGAGGCCGGGTGCCCTGTGTGGGCGACCCGACCTCGTGCCGCGGGCGCTTGGTTCCTGATTCCTGGTTCTTCGCCGGGGTTCAGGTGCCTCGCGGCCTGTCTCACGAGGGTAGCGCGCGGCCTCACGAGTGGCGGTGTCTGTCTCTCGAGGCTCGCCGCGGACCTGACCCGCGGGCCTCACGCCGCAGGCGAACAAAGTTTCGAATACGACCCGAAAAGGTTTATCCTAGAAACCATGGAAGCAACCCGCAGTGTCCGCCCCTTTGAGGTCGTGAGTGACTACGAGCCGAGCGGCGATCAGCCGCAGGCGATCGAAGAGCTTTCGCGCCGCATCAACGCCGGCGACACCGACGTGGTGCTGCTCGGCGCGACCGGTACTGGCAAGTCCGCGACAACGGCCTGGCTCATCGAGGCTGTGCAGCGGCCGACGCTCGTGCTCGCTCACAACAAGACGCTGGCGGCGCAGCTCGCAACCGAGTTCCGCCAGCTCTTCCCGAACAACGCGGTCGAGTACTTCGTCTCCTACTACGACTATTACCAGCCCGAGGCCTACGTGCCGCAGACAGACACCTTTATCGAGAAGGATTCGTCGGTGAACGCGGAGGTCGAGCGCCTCCGCCACTCGACGACGAACTCGCTACTCAGTCGGCGCGACGTGATCGTCGTATCGACCGTCTCCTGCATTTACGGTCTCGGCAAGCCAGAAGAGTACTACGAGGCGATGGTGCCGCTCGTCGTAGGGGACCGGCTCGACCGCGACGTGTTGCTGCGACGCTTCGTCGACATGCAGTACCAGCGCAACGACATCGAGTTCGTGCGCGGCAACTTCCGCGTGCGCGGCGACACCGTCGAGATCATCCCGATGTACGAGGAGCTCGCGATCCGCATCGAGTTTTTCGGTGACGAGATCGAGGCACTGTATTACCTTCACCCGGTAACGGGCGACGTGGTCAAGCAGGTCGACTCGGTATCCGTGTTCCCTGGTTCGCACTACGTCGCGAGCCGCGAGGTCATGAACCGGGCGATGGGGCAGATCACTGACGAACTCGATCATCGCACCCGCGAACTCAAGGAGCAAAACAAGCTCGTCGAGGAGCAGCGGCTGCGCATGCGCACGACCTTCGACCTCGAGATGATGGAGCAGATCGGCTTCTGCTCGGGCATCGAGAACTACTCGATGCACATGGACGGGCGCGTGCCTGGCGAGGCGCCGCACTGCTTGCTCGATTACTTCCCCGACGACTTCCTCGTTGTCATTGACGAGTCGCACGTGACGGTCCCGCAGATCGGCGCGATGTACGAGGGCGACTCGTCGCGTAAACGCACGCTCGTGGATCACGGCTTCCGTCTGCCGAGTGCGCTTGATAACCGCCCGCTGAAGTTCGGCGAGTTTAAGGAGCGGGTCGGCCAGACGGTCTATCTCTCTGCGACCCCTGGTAAGTACGAGATGGGCATCGCGGACGGTGTCGTTGAACAGATTATTCGCCCGACAGGGCTTATCGACCCCGAGATTGTGGTGAAGCCCTCCGAGG
>JAGNOB010000157.1 GCA_017990305.1 Leucobacter sp. | reverse complement strand
GTCGGCGCCGCACTCGCGGCGGCAGGTGCCCTCATGCAGGGTATGACCCGCAATCCGCTCGCCGACCCCGGCCTCCTTGGTGTGAGCTCGGGCGCCGCGTTCGCCGTCGTCATCGGCATGAGCGCGTGGGGGATCAGCTCGGCAACGGGCATCGCCGCGCTCGCCGTCGCGGGGGCCGGCATCGTCACCGCGGTCGTGCTCGTGCTCGGTCTCCGCGGCAAGGGAGACGGTTCCCGGCTTATTCTTGCTGGCGTCGCGTTCAGCATGACCGTCGCCGGCATGCAGGCAGCCATCACGCTCCTCAACCCGCGAATGCTCGACGCCATGCGCGCGTGGTCGGCCGGTTCGCTCGCGAGCCCGAACCAGGCAGTGCTCTGGCAGAGCCTCCCCGTCATTCTCGCCGGTGTCGTGCTCGCGCTGGTGCTCGCCCGACCGCTCAACGCGCTCGCGCTCGGCGACGAGCTCGCCCAGGGCCTGGGGACACACCCGCTGCTCACACGCGCGGGGACGGGGCTCGCGACCGCGTGCCTCGTCGGTGGGGCGACGGCGATCGCCGGCCCGCTCGGCTTCGTCGGCCTCATGGTGCCGCACCTCGTCAGGCCGTTCACCGGCCCCGACACCACGCGAGTATTG
Source organism: Leucobacter sp. (assembly GCA_017990305.1). Lineage (GTDB taxonomy): Bacteria > Actinomycetota > Actinomycetes > Actinomycetales > Microbacteriaceae > Leucobacter. The sequence continues at coordinate 4,760 of JAGNOB010000157.1, read as the reverse complement.
TTCGCCTGCCTCCTCGTCGGACCGTCGCTCGTGCTGCTCGCCGACGTGCTCGCGCGAGTCGTGCTCTGGCCTGGTGAGCTCCCAGTTGGCATCGTCTCTGCCGCGCTGGGCGCGCCCGTGCTGCTCGTGCTCGTGCGGAGAACCAAGTGAGCCGGGCAGTGGGCGCGGCAACCCGGGCGACAGCGACCCGGAGCACTGCGACCCGGGCAGCGGCCCCGAGGGGCGCATGGCGCTGGGCGCTCGGGGCGGCGCTCGCCTGCGTCATCCTCGCCGCCGCGCTCGCGACTGGCGACCTTGCGCTCAGTGCGCAGGATGTGTGGGGCGCGCTCGTTGGCACGGGCGACGATTTCACGGCGACGGTTGTGCGCACCTGGCGCCTGCCGAGAGCGCTAGCCGCCGTGGCGTTCGGTGCCGCGCTTGGCGCATCGGGCGCGATCTTTCAATCCCTGACCCGCAATCCGCTCGGCAGCCCCGACGTTGTTGGGTTTAACACTGGCGCCTACACAGGCGTGCTCGTTGTGCTCGCGCTGGTTCCCGCGCCCGGCTTCGCGCTGTTGGCCGGTGCCTCGCTCGCCGGCGGGCTCGCTACCGCGGTCATCGTGCTCGCGCTGGCCTCGCGGGCGGGCATCGGCGGGCGAGCGTTCCTCCTCACGGGTATCGCCGTCGCGGCCGTGGTCGGCGCGTTCAACACCTGGCTCGTCTATAAGACGGACACGGCGACGGCGACTGTCGGTTCGGTGTGGGCTGCCGGCACGCTCGACAGCTTGGGCTGGCAACAGGTGGCGCCAGCTCTCGCCGTGCTCGGGGCGATAGCGCTTGTCACCGCGGCGCTCGCCCCAAAGCTGCGGATTCTCGCGCTCGGTGATGATCTCGCTCGGGCGCTCGGCATGCGCGTCACGCTCGTGCGCAACGCGTGCATCGTGTGCGCGGTTGCGCTCACAGCTGTCACGACCGCTGTCGCCGGCCCGATCGTCTTCGTCGCGCTCGCTGCGCCACACCTCGCGCGCGCTGTGCTCCCGCGAAGCGCTCCGATTCTCGCGGCCGCGTTGACGGGCGGCGTGCTCCTGAGCGCCGCGGACTGGATCGCGGCGCACGCGTTCGCCCCGACGCAGGTGCCCGTTGGGGCCGTGACGGTCACACTGGGCGGGGCCTATCTGACGCTGTCGATTCTCCTTCGGCGGCGGTGATCTGACGGGGCCGCGATTGCATCGCGGACAGCGAACATCGAAGAAAAATCTGTGAAGTTGCACACGAGTGTGCAACTAAGCGGTATGGTTTTTCTGTGGGACAGAGCTGGCAGATATTTAAACGGGATGTGAACCGGCTAGTCCGCGTGCGCAAAAGCTGGGTCATCGTCATTGGCATCCTCATCACGCCGGCGCTGTACGCCTGGTTCAACATCAACGCGTTTTGGGATCCGTACTCGAACACCGAGAACATCAAGATCGCAGTTGCAAACCTCGACTCTGGGGCGGATTCGGAGCTCACTGGCGAGGTGAACATCGGCGATTCAGTCGTCGACCAGCTCAAGGGCAACGACCAGCTCGGATGGCAGTTCATGGGGGAGGCCGAGGCGCACTCGGCCGTGAAGCGGGGCGACGTCTACGCCGCGATCGTGATCCCAGAAGACTTCAGCAGCGACCTGCTGAGCATGACAACTGGCACGTTCACGCAGCCGGCGCTGCAGTACTACGTCAACGAAAAGGCGAGCGCGATCGCGCCGAAGATCACCGACGTCGGGGCTTCGACGCTCGACAAGCAGATCACGAGCGCCTTCAAGGAACAGGTCGCGAGCGCCGCCACCGAAGCCGTCAAAGACGCGGGTGACTCGGTCGAACTCAGGCTGCTGAACGCCCGCGGCGACACGCTCAACGCCTTCGACCAAACCGCGAAGAAGCTCGACGGCGCGGGCAAGAGCATCGACAAGCTCAAGGACGGCCTCGACTCATCACGGGAGTCGCTCGTCGGCGCACGCGGCACCCTCGCCGACGTCGACGCGGCGCTTGGCGACGTGCAGGGAGCCGTGGGCCAGGCGCAATCGATCGTGCTCGAAACGCAGAGCCAGGTTGTCGCCTTCAGTGACGCCGCCACCGCCGCGTATCTCAAGGGCACATCGGTGCTCGCCGACGCGGCAGCCTCGGCGAACGTCTCTGTCGCCGAACTCACCCAGCAGCTCAAGCAGGCGAGCGGGCGGATCGACGCATCGATCACCGAGATCACCGCCGTCGTCGCGTCAAACGAGCAGGCGATCGCCCAGCTCCAAGAGCTCATCGCCCAGGCCGAGCCAGGCGCACCCGGGCTTGACCGGCTCGAAGCCACCCTCGCAAAGCTCCAAGAGCAGAACGCAGCGAACCAGAAGCTGCTCGCCTCGCTCAAGCAGACAAACTCGGAGGCGTCGTCGGCCGTCCAGTCAGTCGCCAACGCGACTGCGGCGCTCAACCAGGCGATGCAGGAGACCCGAGGCGCCGCCGCCGATATGCGTCGCGTCATCGGCGAGACCGTGCCTGCGGTCAACGCAGCAATGTCGCAGCTCTCGGCCAGCGCGGGAGCGTTCTCCGCGGCGCTCGGTTCGCAGCAGGCAGTCCTCGCCCAGACCGATTCGCTGCTCGGCGGCATTGACGCGCAGCTTGTCGCGACGGGGAGCGCGCTCGACAGCTTCAAAGCAGACATCACCGGCATCCGCGACGGTGTGAACACCGCGCGGGCCGACGTGCTCGCGCTCGGCGCCGCCTCGGAGTGGGGCACGCTCTCGACACTGACAGGGCTCGACCCGTCGCAGATCTCCGAGTTCGTCGCCTCGCCCGTCGTCGTCGACGAGCAGGTCGTGTTCCCGATCAACGCCTACGGCTCGGCCATGGCCGCGCTGTTCACGAACCTGTCGCTGTGGATCGGCGCCTTCGTGCTCATGGTCATCTTTAAAGTCGAGGTCGACACCGAGGGGCTGCGCGATGTGACCGTGCGCCAGGCGTATTTCGGCCGCTTCTTGCTGCTCGGAACGCTCGCGGCGCTGCAGGCGGTGATCGTCTGCGTCGGCAACCTCATTATCGGAGTGCAGACCGCGAGTGCCGTCGCCTTCGTTGCGACGGGAGTGTTTACCGCGCTCGTCTACGTGAGTATCATCTATGCCCTCTCCGTCGCCTTCGGGCACGTCGGGCGGGGGCTCTGTGTGCTGCTCGTCATCATGCAGATCCCTGGCGCCTCTGGCCTGTACCCGATCGAGCTCATGCCGGGCTTCTTCCGCGCGATCTACCCGCTGCTGCCGTTCTCGTACGGCATCGACGCGATGCGCGAAACGATTGCGGGCTTCTACGGAGCGCACTACTGGGGCTTCGTCGGGGTACTCGCCCTCATGATGGTGCTCGCCCTCGTCCTCGGCCTCGTGCTGCGGCGCAGGCTCGCGAACTTCAACCTCTTGTTCAACAGGGAAATCGCATCGACAGACCTGCTCATCGGCGAAAAGGTGCAGGTCGTCGGCTCGGGGTACCGGCTGAGCGACGTGATCCACGCGCTGCAGAACAGGGGAGAGTACCGCGAGGACCTCGAACGGCGCGCGCGACCGTTCACCGAGCACTATCCCCTGATGCTGCGCGGAACCCTGCTCGTCGGGGTCGCAGGCCTCGCGGTGATCGGGGTGATCGCGTGGCTACTGCCAGGCGGCAAGGCCCCGCTGCTCGGAGTGTGGGTGCTCTGGTGCCTGCTCATCATGGGCTTCCTCGTGGTGATCGAGTACGTGAAGAAGAGCTTCGGCCACGCCCGCGAGATTGCGAGCCTCGACGACGGAGAGCTGCGAGATGCGATGCTCACCGAGCGTTCGAGCCTGCACGCCTGGCCTGAATCGGAGCCCGCTCTCGCAGCGGCCGCGGCCGGTTCGACTGTGGCTGGTTCGGCCTTGGCCGGGTCAGCCTCGGCCGGGCCAGAGCAGTCCGCGACGGCTTCGGGGGAGTCCGAGCGAGGCGCTGCGGCTGATCGGGGCGACGACAACCTCGACGAGCTCATGGCCGACTGGTTCGGGGATCCGCCCTCGGCTGGCGAAGCCGACGAGAACGGCGCCGACGAGCAGAACGCCGACGACGGCGACACTGATGACGGCAACACTGACGACAACGAAGCACACGAGGGAGGGCCGCGCGCATGAACACCATTCTGAGCATTGTGCGCCGTGACGTGCGTCACGCAACCCGAAACGTGATGGCCTCGATCGTGCTGTTCGGCCTCGTCATCATCCCGTCGCTGTTCACCTGATTCAACGTCATCGCGAGCTGGGATCCGTTTGCGAACACGAGCAACCTCAAGGTCGCCGTCGCGAGCTCGGACGAGGGGTTCCAAAGCGACCTCATGCCGATCCGCATCAACGTCGGCGAGCAGGTGCTCTCCGAACTGCGCGCAAACGACGGCCTCGACTGGGTCATCACCTCGAAAGACGACGCGATCGACGGCACCCGTTCCGGCGCCTACTACGCCGCGATCGTGTTACCCCCATCGTTCAGCAGCGACATGATGACGTTCTACGCCGACGGCGCAGATCGCACCGACATCGACTTCTACACGAACGAGAAGAAGAACGCGCTCGCCCCAAAGATCACTGAGCAGGGCGCCGAGGGCGTCTCCTCCCAGATCAGTGAGGCGTTCACGGTGACCCTCAGCGAGGTCGCGCTCAGCCTCGTCTCCTCCGTCTCTGACTACCTCTCGGACGACGACACCCAGGCAGCGCTGACGCGCGTTGAGGCGCGCGTCGCGGGCATTGAGACGCAGCTCAGAGC
>JAGNOB010000156.1 GCA_017990305.1 Leucobacter sp. | reverse complement strand
CGGTGGGACGATGAGCCACCGCATGCCCGTGAAGGCTCTCGAGGAGGGCCGCGGTTTTCCGTTCGTACATGGCAAAGAATACGTCGTCGACCGTGCGAAAGTTCGAGTAGAACGCGCCGCGCGTGAAACCCGCCCTCGCGCAGATCTCGTCGATTGATGCGGTTGGTGTGCCGTGCTCAGCGAAGAGCGCTTCCGCCGCGTCGATGATCGCCGCACGCGTGTGTACTCTAGCTCGGCGCTTCGGCGCGCCACCCCCCTGAGCCTCAGTGCCACCTGAGAGTTTTGGATCGATCTTCGACATTTCTTCCCCCTCACCGCCATCTCGATACATAATGAATTCAGTAGAAACTGTATCGAATACTCACGGTGAGCACATCACCAGGAAAGAGGAATGTCATGCAATTCACACTTCCAGCAGACGCGGCACAGCGGCCAATCGTCATCGTCGGTGGCGGCACCCTCGGGCGCCGCATCGCCGCTGTCTTCGCATCGGGCGGAGCCGATGTGCGGATCGCCGACCTGCAGGAGGCCCAGCGCACAGGCGCACTCGAGTACGTCGAGGCGACCGTGCCCGAGCTCAGCACACGACTCAATTCGCAGGGAATATCGGCAACGGCCGGAACAGTTACTGCGGTGGCAGACGTCGAGTCAGCGCTCCCCGGAGCGTGGCTCGTGGTCGAAGCAGTTCCCGAGCGGCTCGATATCAAGCGCCCGCTCTTCGGAACACTCGATCGGCTCGCTGACGAAGACGCACTGTTGGCAACAAACTCTTCCTCCTACGCGTCAAGCAACGTGATCGACGAGGTCGCGAACCCGGAGCGGGTCTTCAATATGCACTTCGCCATGCCGCCACAAAGCATGGCGGTTGAACTCATGAGCGACGGCCACACAAGCGAGGGCCTCCTCGAGGCAGTTGCAGGCGAGCTCAAGAAATTCGGCCTCGCACCGTTCATCGCTCACGCTGAAAGCACGGGATTCATCTTCAACCGGATCTGGGCAGCCATCAAACGGGAGTCTCTCGCAGTAGTTGCCGCGGGCGTCAGCACGCCCGAGGACGTCGACGCGATCATGCAAGCCAACATGGGCATCGCCAATGGCCCGTTCGCCCTGATGGATCAGGTTGGACTCGACGTCGTGCTCGACATCGAACAGCATTACGCAGATGAGAACCCGAACCTTCCCGAGGCGCCGCGCGAGCTCCTGAAAACCTATGTCGAAGCTGGCAAGCTCGGCCGCAAGACCGGCGAGGGCTTCTACAACTACGACTAGGCCGCGTACCTCTGCGTCCTCTCTCCCAAATATTTGTGCGGGTCTCATTTTCCTTGGGAATTAGAGACCCCCTCAAATGTTTTGGGCGCACTGAACGGGCGCATCGGGAGAGGACGCAGCGAATCAGCGCATCAGCGCCTCAGGGGTGGAACGTGAGCATCAGGCGCGCATCCTCGTGCGCAAACACCTCATGCTTCTCCTCGGGGTCAGCGCGCACGAGCGCGCCCGCAGCGAGCTCGTGGCTGTTGCCGCCAATGTCGATGCGTACCCGACCGGCAATCACATGGATGAGCACCGGTGCCCCCGCGACGTGTTCGGCGAGAGTCACTCCAGCTGGGATTGCGAGCGTGCGCACACGCAGCCGGTCGCCGTCATACACTCGTCCCACTCTGACGCGGTCCTCGCCCATCGGCGCAAGCTCGGCGATCTCGGCAAGGCCGGATGAGAGAACGTCGTAGCCGGGGATTTGTGCAGTCATGTGGTCTCCAAAGATCATGGTGGGGTTGGTCGGTGTGCGTGTGGTGTCGCTCGAGTTACAGCACGCGAGCGGTTTTGCGGTCGAGTTCGATGATTCCATCGTCCTGCATCCGCCTGAGTTCCCGGAGCAGGGCCTTTGAGTTCACCCCGAGGTAGTCGGCCCAATCCTGGCGGCTGTAGGGCAGCACGATCTCGCCGCTCGCATCGGGGGTGAGGTCGGCGAGCGACATCAGTATTCTGCTGCGCAAGCGCGGCTCGGCCAACAAGTTGAGGCGCACGCTTAAGTGCACGAGCTTCTTCGACATTTCGCGCATCAGGTTCGCGTGCAGGATGCTTGCGCCGGGGTGCGTTGCCGTTTGGAGCCGCTGTCGGTGAATGAGCAGGATTCGCGAGTCCGTGAGCGCCGTGATCTCGACGGGAGAAGCGCCGTCACTCATGACAACGGCCTCAGCGAAGGAGTCTCCCGGGCCAAACCGCTCGACAATCTGAGTGTTGTGGCCCCGCGGAACTGTCGCCTGCACGCTTCCGGCGAGCACGACCGGGAAAAAATTCACGGTCTCGCCCATTCGGACAATGAGCTCCCCTTTTCGGTAGCCCTGCGACGCCGCGCGGAGTGCACTGAGCAGTTCCTCGTGCTGTTCGGGAGCTATACCGGCGAAAACCGCCGATCGTCTCGTCACCATCTCATATCGAGTACCCATTGGGCGCGTTCACCTCGCTGGAGTTGGAATGGTGTGCAGGCAGGGCGAGCGTTTCGGCGCCGAGCAGGGCCGCATCGTCGTCGCCGTGCGTCGCGGCCACGAGCGTGCGCCCGCCGCGACGTGCCAGCACGTAGTCGACGACGACGCGTTTCGTCTCCGCGTCGAGCCCCGTAAACGGTTCGTCAAGCAGCACGACCGAGCTCGGATAGAGCATTGCGCATGCGAGCGCCACCCGGCGACGCATGCCCCCGGAGAGTTCAACGACGGGCTGGCTGAGCGAACGCACCGGCAGGATCGTGGCGAGATCTTCCCGAAGCATCCGGCGCGAGACCCGCCGCTCGGGGTGCAGCAGCGCGACATTTTCAACGGGGGTGAGCGCATCGCTCAACCTGTCTTCCTGGAACATCACTGAGACCTGGCCTGGCGTGATGCCGCGGACGCGTCCGCTGTCGGGCCGATCGAGTCCCATAAGGATCCGCAGCAGGCTCGTCTTGCCGGCCCCCGACGGCGCCCGCAGGCAATACACTCCGCCCGCCTCGAGTGTCAGGGTGAGGTCGGTGAAGATCTCGTGCAGACCGAAGCGTTTGCTGAGCGATTCGACGCGAATCGTCGCCCCCGTCACGACGCGCTCCCGAGGAGGCCACCAAATGGCCGAGAGAAGAACCGCATCAGCAGCATCACGACCCGTTCAAACACGATGCTCAGCACCATAACCACCAGCGTCCAGGCGAACAGCGTTGGTGTGTCAAGGAACGTTTTTGCGGTGAACATTTCTTTTCCGATCGACTGCGCGGTGGCGGCGAAGAGCTCCGCCATGATTCCGGCTCGCCAGCTCATGCCCACTCCTACTTTGCAGGCGCTCGTCAGAAACGGCATGAACGCGGGTCGCGAGAGATACCAGAATCGCTTCCAGGGAGACACGCGATACACCGTCGCGCGTTCGAGCTCCCGGTGCCCCACCGCACCGAGGCCTGCGAGCATGCTCGTGTAGACGAGCGGCATCACGATGAAGAACGCGAGCCACGACGTCAGCGCCTGGCCTCCCAGCCAGATCAGCAGCATGATGATGAATGACACAACCGGCACCGTCTTCATGACCGAGATCACTGGCGCGATCAGGTCACGGAACCACGCGAGCCTGTGCGCGACGAGCGAGAGCAAGATCCCCGCAACGAGGGCGGCTGCGAAGCCGATCACGATCCGCCCCAGCGATGCGCCAGAGATCGCCCAGAACTCCGGTCGCTGCACCTGCTCTCCAAGCGCTTGCAGGGTACGGATAGGCCCCGCAAGGAGGAGCCGGTTGTCGACCGCCCGATCGGCCGCCTCCCAAACAGTCAGCCAGAACACGATAATCGCCGTGTGCCAGACCGTCTTTCGCCATCCCCGGCTTCGCCTCGCGCCACCCCTTGGGTTCGGCCCGGCAAGATCTGTACCCGCCCGAGGTGTTCGGGTGGGCGGATTTCCGAGTGAAGGGTCGGCATCCAGCCTCGGCTGCGGCGCAAACGCCGCCCTGGCTTGCGGAGCCTCCCCCGGACGCGGTGTGTGCAGGACCGCGATCAGACTTCGCGGATCGGCGCCTGCATCGACGAGCTCGCGGAGCATCGGCAGCATCGCTTCTGGCACCACTCCGGGCGGTGCGTGCTTGCGCATGAGCGCGAGCAGTTCGTCGTCGCTCCATGCGCTTCGAGAAACAGCTGCGTCGGGGAGCCCGGTCATGCGCGCCGCTCCGCTGGAGCGAGGCCGCCGACGAGGCTGCCAACGTCTGCATCGAGTGCCCCGAGCGGGGGCATGTAGTAGAAGTCAGGGCCGGGAAGCTCGCCCCCGACGGAGGCCGGGTTCTGCGCGTGGATCGCAGCCAGAAACCCCGACAGGGCGTCGTGCATGACTTCGCCGGTGAGGCTCACCAGGCTGCAGAACGGCATGGCGGCTGCTGCGACCTCGTTGTTCAAGAACGTGCCGAGTTCTTCCTGCACGGCGGCTGTCTCGGCGATGTGATCGAGCGTGTAGTCGACCGATGCGCCCGCAAACTGGAGGTATTCGATGACCGCTGCTTCATGGGTTTCAAGAAACTCCCGGTTGACGATCGTGTGGGTCGTGACCGCTTGCGAGCCGCCGGTGTTGGTTGGCATCTGATCCCACGCTGCGGTGAAGTCGACCGGAGTGAAGAGCTCGCTCACCATCGTTTTGGCGAGTTCGACAAATGGTTGCGGCAGTACAGCGATCGCGTTGGGTTCGTTCTGCAGCAGGTTCAGCACCTCGAACGGTGTCGCTCGGTACGACATGTCGACGCTCTCGGTCAGCCCGTAGCCATCGAGCACGGTCGCGATGGTGTATTCCGGCGTGCCGTGTTGCCCAATGGAGTAGACGGTTCGGCCGGCCAAGTCAGCAAGCGACGTCACCCCAGGGTCGGTCGTGACGGCGTACAGCACGCCCAGGTTGCCGACACTGATCACCTCGACCTCGGTGTTGATGTCGCGGTTGTTGTAGAGCACCGCGCCGATGTTTGACGGCAGTGTGACGATGTCAAAGTCGCCCTGGTTGAAGCGCGCCGCGAGCGTCGCGAAGTCCACTCCGGTCACTTCGAAGTCGAACGTGTTGTGGGTATGACCCGCTTGCGCAGCCAACAGAAACTGGCTGAGCCCCATCGAAGGTGGCCCCAAGATCAGTCCCACACGCACGTTCGTGGATTCGGTTGACCCCATCACCGGGCGCTCCACCGCTGCAGGCGCAATCTCAGCCGTGCTCGTCCCAACGGCGTCGCCCGCCACAGGCTCCTCCTGCCACGCACACGCGGCCAGCACCGACACCGCACCGAGCGCGCCCATCGTGCCGAGGAACCGGCGCCGGCTGACGTGTGCCGCCGGCCGCTTCAGCCCGTCACCGCTGCGCATTACCGAGTTGATTCTGCCGCGGGCTTCACCGCGACTATTCCGACGGCGGTGAGCGCGTCGCGGTGCGCGGTGAAGGTCTTTCG
>JAGNOB010000155.1 GCA_017990305.1 Leucobacter sp. | reverse complement strand
CGAGTGGATCGCCCCGAGCCTCGCACAGGCAAGCATCGCGACAACGGCTTCCGGGGTCATCGGGCAGTAGATCAACACCCGGTCGCCTTTGCTGACCCCGAGGCTGCGGAGCGCACCGGCGAATGTCGCGACGCGGTCGCGCAGTTCGGAGTAGCTGATGCGCTGCTGGGTACCTGTCATTGCCGAGTCGGCGATGAGTGCGATGGCGTCGCCGCGGCCGGCGTCAATGTGCCTATCCAGCGCGTTTTCGCAAACGTTGAGCGTGCCGTCCGGGAACCAGCGCCACTCGGTCTCGCTGCGCTGCTCGAGCGCGGTCTGTGGCGCGGTGTCCCAGTCAATGCGTTCGGCGGCCTCGAGCCAAAAGTCGTCTCGGTGGGACTGACTGCGCTCCCACACGTCCTGGTAGCCAATTCGGGGAACAGCTGACATGATCTCTGTCACGATGAGTCTCCTGAGCATTCGTTCGAGACGCACTGCTTCGTTGCAATGCGTACCCTGATGCTACGGAGCACGTATACGATGGATATACCCCCGAAAGTTGGTAGCTTCGATGATGAAACTCCCCCAGTCCAGCCTCAGCGCCGTTATTGACGAGGCAGTGGCCGAGTTTTCTCGAGCCACTTCGTTTCCTCTCGCTTTTGGAGGTCTCGAGTCGAACGGGACGACAACGGTCACGTCGGTTGCAGGCAACCGTACACGCAGCCTCTTCGGCCTCAGGGTGCAGCGAGCTAGGGGCCTCGGTGGCCGAGCAATGAGTGAGGCACGACCGCGCCTCACCCCCGACTACGCGCGTTCGCGGCTCATCACTCACGACTACGACACTGAGATCGGCGCTGAGGATATCGTGACGCTACTCGCAATACCGGTAATCCTCGATGGCCGGGTGCGCGCCGTACTCTACGGCGGGAACCGGTCAGACTCACGCTCTCGGCAAGCTTCAGTACCGGCCGGGATCGCCATTGCCCAAGAGCTTGCGAACGAGATCAGGGTGCAAGACGAGGTCGAACGCCGCCTTGCAGCACGGGAGGCTGAAGAAAACCCAGTGAAGGCCGACCAGGCACGGATCGGGGCGGTCCCGAGCGCGGTACTCGAAGAGCTGCGCAACGGTCACGCTGAGCTGCGCGCGCTCACCGCTGCCGTCAGCGACCCCGACATCAAGGAACGGCTCACCGAACTCGGCAACCGGTTCGCACGCATCGGCAGCCCCGCTACGGAAATTGAGAGTTCCGTGCACCTGTCGAAGCGCGAAATCGATGTGCTCGTGCTCGTCGCCCGCGGCAGCACAAACGTCGAAATCGGGCAAGCCCTCCAACTCGCCGAGAGCACTGTGAAGAGCTATCTGAAGACAAGCATGGCGAAGCTCGAAGCGTCGACAAGGCATGCCGCGGTCGCCACCGCGCGCAGGCTCGGCGTGATTCCGTAACGACCGGCTGTTGGGGCCTTAGTCGCAGCTCACTCGCTCGGCGAGCCGGTTTACTGCAAGCCGCAGCGAGCGGTCGGGGTCCACACCCGCGGCGTTCGCGCGGATGACGAGCGCGAGCATCGCGTCGCCGATGCCGACCTCTGCCATCGCGGTTTCCGCTGGTCCAATCGCGGCGGAAAGCGGGTCTTCAGCGGAACGTTCAGCCGCGGACGGATCCACGAGCCTGGCGCGCTTGAGTCGTTCAACGACTTTCGCTGCGCGGGCCAGCGTCGGCATCCCAGCGGGAATTCCCTCAAGTGGGGCACGCGAGCCGCGGTCTTCTCCCGCGGCGTCTTCCTTGAGGTGCTCCCACTCGGCGTTGAGCTCGGCAACCGTCATGTGCCCTCGGTCGCCGAAGACGTGTGGATGGCGCGCGATGAGCTTCTCGTTGAGCGATTGTGCGACAGAAGCGAGATCATACCCCTCGCTGTTTTGCTCAGCGATGACCGCGTGGAAGAGCACTTGGTAGAGCACGTCACCGAGCTCACCGCGTACCTCCTCCGGTGGCAGATCACGCTCGATAGCATCAATAAACTCGGCCGTCTCTTCGATGAGGAACGGAGCCAAGGATTCGTGCGTTTGTTCGGCGTGCCAGGCACATCCTCCGTCCGCGACCATGCGGCGTACTGTGTCCAACACCCCCTGCACGGCTTCGCTCGCAAGTGTCGGTTTGGGTCTGTCAGAGCCAGCATCCATAGACCGAGCCTAACGGGTCGCCACCAAAAGAACGCGGAGAGGTCGAGGTGTCGCCATTCTCGACGTTCATCTCAGCCTGCAGCAGGCTGCCCCGGATATGCTCAGTCGCATGAGCCTCGCGACCCGCACACGTTCCGTCTTCATCGCAGCGGCACTGCTCGTCACGCTGTCCGGCTGCTCAGTCTTCAGCGCCGCTCCCGGCGACAGCACCGCACCCCCGGCCCGCGTCGGCCCGGAGGGCTGCGGGGTGAGCAGCGAGCAGATCTCTGCAATCTTCGATCAGGCCCTCGCAGAAGTCGGCCCGGTCGCCGATGCGGTACTTGCCGGAGAGGTGCCGGATCTCGCTGGGCTCGTTGCCCCGTTCGAGACCGATCTCGCCGAACTCGCGCAGGGAGCGACCGATCCCGAGGCGCTGCAGGCCCTCACTGCGGCTCAGCAGGCGCTGCAGGGCTTTGGTGAGATCCCAGCCCCCCAGAACGTACTCGAAGCCGCAGGTTACGCGCAGGAGCTCTCCGCCCAAATCCAGGAGCTACGCGACGCGGGCACCACGCTGCAGCAGCTCTGCGCGGCACCCTAACCGGCTAACCCAGAGGTGGGGCTTGGTCGGTTTCGAGCAGCGCGGCGATCACGTTCGACGTCCAAGCGACAATGTCGCCGTCCTCAGGGGTCGATCGCTGCCCGACACCCGCGAGCGGACTGCGCGAAGACGCGGTGCCTCCGGGCAACGGAATCTGCAGCGTCTTCGTGGATTCGGTGTACTTGCCGCCCGGATACATGCGGTTCATTCGCATGCGGCGCGAGTCAAGCAGCGTCACCGGTTCCATGCGGAGCGTCGGGCCGAGCGCTACGACCTTTGACAGGCCGAGCAGCGAAGCCCGGCGCCGCAGCGCGGAGACGCCAGCGAGTCGCTGCACCTCAGCCGGCGGCTCGCCGTAGCGATCGGTGAGCTCCTCGAGCACAAGCGACACGTTCTCCTCGGGTGCCTGCGGGTGCGAGGCTGCCGAGAACTTCTGGTAGGCCTCAAGGCGCAGTCGCTCGCTCTCGACGTACTCCTCTGGGATGTGTGCGTCAACGGGCAGCTCAAGAATGAGTTCCGTATTCGTCTGCACGTCCTCACCCTTGAACGTGCTGACGGCCTCGCCAATCATGCGCAGGTACAGGTCAAACCCGACGCCAGCGATGTGGCCCGACTGCTCGCCGCCGAGCAGGTTCCCGGCGCCGCGGAGCTCAAGATCCTTGAGCGCGACCTGCATACCGGAGCCAAGTTCGTTGTTGGCTGCGAGCGTTTCAAGCCGCTCATTCGCGTGCTCCGTGAGCGGCTTGTCCGGGTCGTACAGGAAGTACGCGTAGGCGCGCTCCCTGCTGCGACCGACACGACCCCGAAGCTGGTGCAGCTGGCTCAGTCCGTACTTGTCAGCCTGGTCGATGATGATCGTGTTCGCGTTGGCAATGTCAAGGCCGGTCTCGATGATCGTCGTGGAGACAAGCACGTCGAACTTGCGCTCCCAAAAGTCCTGTACGACCTGCTCGAGCTGGTGCTCGGAGAGCTTGCCATGCGCGACGGCGACGCGCGCCTCTGGCACGAGCTCGGCGATCTTCGCAGCTGTGCGCGCGATCGAGCTCACCCGGTTGTGCACGAAGAACACCTGTCCCTCGCGCAGCAGCTCACGGCGGACCGCGGCAGAGATCTGTCTGTCGCTCCGGGGGCCGACGAAGGTGAGGATCGGGTGGCGATCCTCAGGCGGCGTCGCGAGTGTCGACATCTCTCGGATGCCGGTGACTGCCATCTCGAGCGTTCGCGGGATTGGCGTCGCGCTCATCGCGAGGATGTCGACGCCGGTCTTGAGCGCCTTGAGTTTGTCCTTGTGCTCGACGCCAAAGCGCTGTTCCTCATCGATGATGAGCAATCCGAGATCTTTGTAGATCACGCTGTCAGCAAGCAACCTGTGCGTCCCGATAACAACGTCGACGGTGCCTGCGGCGAGACCCTCAAGGGTCTCCTTCGCTTCTTTGTCGGTCTGGAAGCGGCTGAGGGCACGCAGCTGCACAGGGAAGCCCGCGAAGCGATTCTGGAACGTCTCGAAGTGCTGGTTCGCGAGCAGCGTCGTCGGCACGAGCATCGCCACCTGCTTACCGTCTTGCACTGCCTTGAACGCCGCGCGAATCGCGACCTCGGTCTTCCCAAAGCCGACGTCGCCTGCGAGGAGGCGATCCATTGGCACGGGCCGTTCCATGTCACGCTTCACCTCGTCGATGGTCGTGAGCTGGTCAAGGGTCTCGGCGTACGGGAACGCCTCTTCGAGCTCACGCTGCCACGGAGTGTCGTCAGAGAACGCGAAACCGGGCGACGCCATGCGCGCCGAGTACAGCTTCACGAGTTCGACGGCGATGTCTCGGACAGCCTTGCGAGCCTTCTTCTTCGCGGTCGACCAGTCGCTGCCGCCCATCTTCGATAGCGGCGGTGCCTCGCCGCCAACGTAGCGCGACAGCTGATCGAGCTGATCCGTCGGGACGTACAGCTTGTCCCGGGGCATGCCGCGTTTCGTCGACGCGTACTCGATGACGAGGTACTCGCGCAGCGCCTTCCCAGCGTCGCGGCCGATCCCGGTCGGTACCATCCGCTGCGTGAGTTCGACGAACTGGCCGATGCCATGCGTCTCGTGCACGACATGGTCACCTGCGACGAGCTTCAGCGGGTCAACGATGTTCTTACCGCGGCGGCGCGCGAGTTTCTGCCCGGTCTGGCTCTGCGAGGTGACCGTGCGGCCGAAGAACTCGGTTTCGGTTTCGAGCAGCAGCTTGGCTTCTTCGCTCTCGAACCCCTGCCAGGCGATTCCCGTGACGAGGTAGATGACACCCGATTCGAGCTCGGTGGGCAGCTCGTCGACGATACGTGCCGCCGCACCAACCTCAGCGAGCAGGTCGCGTGCTCGCTCAACGAGCCCTGCGCCCTGCGCGGTGACGACCGTGCGCCAGCCGTCGTTCACGCGCTTACTCAGGTGCACGAGCGCCTGTGCAGTTGCATCGCTGTCGCTGGCAGACCGGCGCACGGCGCCGCCTTGCACTGTCAGGATTGCGTCGTCGACACCGTCGATGACGGTGAGACCACGCGGCTCGTCTCCCGGAAGAGCGTCTGGGGTGTCCTCGGCGTCGCGCACGAAGCCGGTCATGCTCCACCACGGGCGCTGCTGCGAGGCCCGCCGAAGCTCGGCGACGGTGAGCATGCCACTATCGCCTGTCGGAATTGGGGTGTCAGCGCCGACCGTTGCGGCGTGCCACGCGGCCTCAAGGAATTCACGGTTAGTC
>JAGNOB010000004.1 GCA_017990305.1 Leucobacter sp. | reverse complement strand
CCTCAGCGAGAGGACGTCGCTTTGGACGCCAAAGCGATGTCTTTTCGCTGAGGACATGTACTTTCTGCGCAGGGGAGGGCCGCCCGCTATTCCAGATCGCGCAGTTCGCTGAGGGGGAGGGGCTGCGCGAGCGGCCGCTTTGCAGACTGTGCGAGCGAAGCGGCGGCGTCGATCGCAGCGGGGATTGCTTCGCCACCAACGGCACCCGCTCCTGCCGAGAGGCACGAGACGGCAAAGCCGCAGACGCGTCCCTGACACCAACCCATGCCAGCACGGGTGAGCCCCTTCTCGGTGCGGAGGTCGTGGGCAGCCAGGTCGGTGTGTGCGTGCCCGAGCTCGCCCGCCGTCACCTCCTCGCACCGGCAAACCGTGGTTTCGGGGGTGAGCCGCTCAGCCCACCCGGCCGGGACCGGGTGCGCGAGATGCATGGCCTCAGCAAAAGAACGGTTCCTTCTCAGCGCACGGCGTTCCGCGGGCGTGACCGTCGTCGGGCCGCCCTTTGCGTCGCCGGCAGCAGCACGCCCGGCGATCTCTCCCTCGAGCACCGACAACGGTGCGCCACCGACGCCGGTGACCTCACCGGCGAGGAACAGGCCGGGAATTGATGCCCGCCCAACTTCATCAACGACGCCGACGAGCGACCCGTCGACATCAACACGGGTCTGCACCCCGAGCTGCACGGGCAGCTCGAGCTGTGGGGTGAAACCCCATCCGAGCCCGACGCCGTCGATGCCGCTGATCTCACGTTCGCTGCCCGCGACGAGCCCACCATCTGCGCGAACCTTGGCGGTGCGGACGCCGGTGACGTGGTCTGTGCCGAGGATCTCGGTGATGACTGTGCGGATTCGGTATGGCACGCGGTGCTTGATGAACGCGGTGACGTACCCGGCCCCCTCAAGCGCTTTTGACGGGACTCCGGCTGCGCGATGAACCCGGGGCACCCAGCCCATGAGCGAGGCGGATTCGAGCACCGCCGCAACTGAGCCTCCGGCCTGGGTGATGTTCGCGGCGACAGGCAGTAGGAAGGGGCCGGTGCCCGCGATCACGAAGCGCTTCCCTGGAAGCATGCCGTTCTGTTTGACGAATGCCTGGATGCCACCGGCCGCCATGACGCCCGGAAGCTGCCAGCCGGGAACGGGGAGTTGCCGATCGTAGCCGCCAGTCGCGAGGATGAGGGTCGTTGCGCGGAGCGTTGACACTGCACTGCGCCCGCCGCCGTGACTCGGCGCGAGCTCGAGAGCGAAGCCCGGCCCGGACGGCTGGGATAGCGCCCGCGCCATCCACACCGAGGTCGAGGCGAAATACTGGATGTTGCCCGAGGCTACCCCTGCGTCAAAGCGGGTGCGGAGCGCAAGGTATTCGCGCCAGCCGTGATGATACTCGCCGCCGTCGTGCACGCCGGCAGCCTCAGAGCGGTGCCGCCAGTACTGCCCGCCTGGCTGCTCAGCAGAGTCGATCACGGCGACCCGTGCTCCCCCTGTGGAAGCCGCGGTCGCGGCGGCGAGGCCCGCGGGGCCGGCACCGACGACCGCGACATCGAAGCGTGGCGGCGCGGTCGCGGCTCGCACGCCACTGGAAGTAGTCCCGGTCATGCCTGGCCACCTTCCGCAGTGTCGTTCCGTTCCGCGGCGATGCCGTGGGTACCCGGTCCCGTTGCTGAGCGCACGTCCATGCCGTCGGCGAGTGGGATCATGCACGCACGCTGACCCGACTCACCGTCAATTTCAACGAGGCAGTCGAAGCAGACGCCGATACCGCAGAAGAGGCCGCGGCTCGCACCCGACCGGGTCTCGCGCCAGGCGTTCTTGCCTGTGGCGATAAGCGCGGCTGCAACGCTCGCGCCAGGGGCGCACGTGAGTGGCTCGCCTTCGAAGGTCGCGTGGACCTCGCCGTTCGGGCTGCCGGTTGGGGTGGCGCTCACGCGGCGGCCTCCGTTTCTTGCTGTGTCGTGTCTGCTGCCGGACCGTGGTCGTCGTAGCCCGGCTCATCGAAGCGTTCTGGCCTGAACGGGGTGAGGGGCATGTCTGGCTCGAGCCCGGCGAGGGCCTGGCCGAGGAGCTTGCCGGTTCCGACGGAGAGGCCGATGCCGGCGCCCTCGTGGCCGGAAGCGTGCCACAAGCCTGGCGCGCGCGGGTCGTGGCCGATCACGGGGAGGTGGTCGGGGCAGAACGGGCGGAAGCCGTGGTAGTGGCGAAGAATGCGTGTCTTCTCGAGGAAGGGGAACAGTTCGATCGCGTTTGTCGCGATCTGCCTGAGAGCCTCGGAGCTTACGGTGCTGTCGAAGCCGATGCGCTCGCGGCTCGATCCGATGAGGATAGTTCCTGCCGGGGTGCCTTCGACCACGGGAGAGGACTGGAGGCCCGCGTCACCGCTGCCGACGTTGTCTATGTACTCAGCGGCATACACCTTGTGGTGGACCATGGGTGGCAGCGGCTCAGTGACGAGCACGAAGCCGCGGCGAGGGTTAACTGGGACGTTCACGCCAGCCATGGCCGCGATCTCCGGCGCCCAAGTGCCGCTGGCGTTCACTATATGCTCCGCGGAGAATTCACCCTGCGGTGTGCGGACCCCGGTGACCCGGTCGCCTGCTCGAAGCAACGCCGTGACGGGCGCGTTGACGACAAGTTTCGCGCCGCGATCCCGAGCGAGACGGAGCAGATGCGAGGCGGCCAGGATCGGCTGCACCTGGCTGTCCTCGGGATAGTACGCGGCGCCGAGTGCCTGATCGGTGACGTTCGGCTCGAGTGCCCGCAGGGAAGGAATGTCGAGCGGCTCGGCGACGATGCCGAATGAACGCTGCGACGTGGTGACCCTGTCGAGCGAGGCGAGACTTGTTTCACGTGAAGCAACGATGATGCCGCCCTTGGACTCGAACTCCCAGAGATGGCCGAACTCTGCGAGTTCGCCCTTCCACGTGTCGATCGAGTACCGCATGAGCTCGAGCTCGGGGCCGAGCTCTTTGTCAGAAACGAGGATGTTGCCCTCGCAGCGCGACGTCGTTCCGCTCGCGGGGAGCCCGCGCTCGACCACCGTGACCGATAGCCCCTGCAGAGTTGCAAAGTACGCGGTTGCTGCGCCGATAATGCCGGCGCCGATGATGACGACGTCTGTGCGCTCTGTCATGCTGGGCTTCCTGTCATGAGATGGGTGCGTCTGCGGGGTCTGCGTCGACGGTTCCGGTGGCCCAGGCGGTGCGGGCGTGGCCAATGTGGGCGCGCATGAGCTGCTCGGCGGCCGCACCATCGCCGTTGCGGAGCAGTCGGATGAGCTCGTGATGTTCGTGGGCCGAAGGGCCAAGGCGTCCGGTCTGCGCGAGCGCCTTGAGCCCGTATAGGCGTGTGCGGGTGCGCAACGATGTCGCGAGCTCGGTGAGCTGCGGGTTGTCGATGTGCGAGAGCACGAAGTGGTGAAACTCGCGGTCGTAGCGGAGGTACTCCTGCAGGTCTTCTGTCTCAGCTGCGACGAGGCATGCGTCTGCCATGCGTTCGAGCTCCTCGAAGCCTTCCTCGGAAATTCGGCCGACAGCGGCGGGCATCGACGGCGGCTCGATGAGCAGACGAATCGCGGCGAGATCGTCGAGTTCCTTGTCCGACATCGTCGTGATCCTGAACCCCTTGTTCTTGATCGTCTCGACGAGGCCTTCGCGCGCGAGGTCCATCATGGCCTCGCGCACTGGCGTTGCCGACACCCCAAGCGCCTGCCCGAGCGTTGGCGCGGAAACCAGAGCGCCCTCCGCGATCTCGCCGGTGATGATGGCGGTGCGGAGTTGCTCGAGCACGGTTTCGCGCAGGTTGAGCGGCCGCTTCAGCGGGGTGAGGCGACGTGAGGGGGAAGGCTGCGTGGACATGGGGGCTCCTACTGTGGCTATGGGCGCGTGCGCGCTGTATAGACAGCACTCGCGCACACAAGATCCTCCCACGACATGCCCACGCCGGTATAGAACGCCGGGCGGCCGAGGGTTCGAGTGAACGTGCCGAGAACCAGGTCTTGGAGGTTCGCAGGCGGGTTCGATTCCCACTTCGCCTCGTCGTAGGTGGTTGCGAGGTTGCCGTTTTCGCGGCGTGCGGAGCCTCGGCCCTCAACCGCCACGTCCGAGCGAAGCACGAGGGCGTCGTCGATCTCGCGGGCGTCGTGCCCGTGGGTGCCGACCGCCGCGACGATCGCGTTCGGAGCGACGAGGTCGCCGTTGAACAGCGGGGTGGTCGCGGTGGTCATGGTGAGGATGATGTCGGCAGCGGAAACTGCCGCGTCGTGGTCGCTTGGCGCGGTCACTGACACATGGCTGGTCGCAGGTGCAGCGGCGAGGGTCTGGATCAGGGATTCGACGCGCTCCGGGCGGCGGCCGATAACCTCGAACGTTGCCTCAGGGAAGTCGACGAGCGCGGCTCGGATGTGTTCGATTGCCTGGGTGCCTGCGCCAAAGATGAGGATCTTCGGGTTTTTGCCGATCTCTGCGCCAGCGGGCGCGAGGCGTGCAAGCTGGCGCACTGCCGTGAGCGTTGCTGACGGGGTGCGGATCGCGGTGAGGCACGAACCCTCCAGCACCGCGAGCGGTGCGAGTGTGTCTGAGGAGTAGAGAATGTAGAGGCCCTGAATCTTCTCGAGGCCGCGATCCGGGTTCTCTGGGGCGAGGGTGAGTGCCTTCACGCCGCTGAAGGTTGCGCTCTGCGCTGGCATGAGGAGAAACTCGCCGTTTGGGGCGTCAGCGAACAGCCGTGGGCCGTCGCTCTCGGGCGACAGTCCGTCGCGGAGGGCGGTCTCGAGTGCATCGATCGCGGTCTCGAAGGTGAGCAGCTCGCGCACCTCGTCGGCGGAGAAGAAATCGATGCTCTGCGGAGCGGGAGTGTTGGTCACAGCAGGAATCCCTTCGGGAACGGATCGGTTGGGTCGAGCATGTACTGGGCCGTGCCAGTGATCCAGGCGCGGCCAGTAATCTTCGGAATGACCGCGGGGCGGCCGGCGACGGTCGTCTCCTCGATGAGGCGACCGACGAAGCGCGAGCCGATGTACGACTCGTTGATGAAGTCCGTGTCGAGCGGCAGCTCGCCGCGGGCGTGCAACTGCGCCATGCGCGCGCTCGTGCCGGTGCCGCAGGGGGAGCGGTCGAACCAGCCGGGGTAGATCGCCATTGCGTGGCGCGAGCGCTCAGCGGTGGATCCGGGGGCCTCGAGGTACACGTGGTGGCAGTCGCGAATGTCGTCGCGTTCCGGGTGCACCGGGGCGTCGTCCTCGTTGATCGCGTCCATGATCGCGAGGCCGGCCTTGATGAGTTCGTCCTTGTTCGCGCGGTCCTCGCGGAACTCGATGCCGAGCTCGTCGAGCTTCACGATCGCGTAGAAGTTACCGCCGAACGCGAGGTCGTAGCGCACGGTCCCGAGGCCGGGGACCTCGACGGAGGCGTCGAGGCGCTCAGAGTAGGAGGGAACATTCGTGATTGTCACGCTCTCGGCCTGGCCGTCGTTCACGGCGACCTCGGCGATGACGAGACCCGCGGGGGTGTCGAGGCGGATCGTGGTGATGGGCTCGGTGACCTCAACCATGCCTGTCTCGACGAGCACGGTGGCGACGCCGATGGTGCCGTGGCCGCACATCGGCAGGCAGCCGGAGACCTCGATATAGAGCACACCCCAGTCGCAGTCGGGGCGCGTTGGTGGCTGCAGAATCGCACCGCTCATCGATGCGTGGCCGCGCGGCTCAAACATGAGCAGTTCGCGCAGCTCGTCGTTGTTCTCCATAAACCAGGTACGACGCTCGGCCATCGAGGCTCCTGGGATGGTGCCGACGCCTCCCGTGATGACGCGGGTGGGCATGCCCTCGGTGTGCGAATCAACGGCGTGGTAGACGCGGGACGTGCGCATCGGCTGCCTTTCTGGAGAGAACTCTGTGCTGGATCTGAGGGGTACCTCAGCGGGTGGGAAGGATCCCGAAAGACGGGAATGGATCGTGCAGCGAAAACACCGCACGATCCACCCCCGAGGGTACTGCGAACTCTACTTGCCGTAGCCCTTTGCTGCTGCCTCTTTGGTGTCGGCGATGATCTGGTCGGCGACCTCCTTGGCGAGCGGCAGGCGCGGCGGGCGGCAGGGGCCGCCGTACAGGCCGAGCACGTCCATGGAGAGCTTGATCGACTCGACGAACTCGGTCTTGGTGTCCCAGCGGAGCAGCTTGTGCAGGTCGCGGTAGATGACCTTCGCGCGCTCGAGATCGGCAACGTTGCCCGAGGTCGAGAGCTTGTAGAGCTCTACGGTTGCCTGCGGGATTGCGTTCGGGTAGCCGGCGACCCAGCCGACGGCGCCGGCAATTCCGACCTCGAGGACCGAGTCATCGGTGCCGATGAGGATATCCATTGTCGGAGCGAGCTCCTGGATTTCGTAGATGCGGCGGGGGTCGCCGGTGAACTCCTTGACACCCACCATGTGGCCTGCCTCGTGAATCTCTGCAATGAGCGAGGGGATGAGGTCGACCTTGGTGTCGAGCGGGTTGTTGTAGCCAACGATCGGCAGCCCTGCCTTGGCGACGGTTGCGTAGTGGTGCTTCACCTGCTCGTGGTTCGCGCGGAAGGTGTTCGGCGGGAGCTGCATGACGCAGTCAGCGCCTGCTTCAGCTGCCTGCTCTGCCCAGCGGAGCGACTCCATAGCGCCGTACGCGCCGGTGCCTGCCATGACCGAGAAGCCCTTGGGTGCAGCGTCGACGGCGACCTCGATCACCTTCGCGCGCTCTGCCTCGGTGAGGTTCTGGTACTCGCCGAGCGAACCGTTCGGTGCGATGCCGTCGCAGCCGTTGTCTGCAAGGAACTGGACGTGCTCTGCGAACTTGTCGTAGTCGACCGAGAGGTCTTCCTTGAACTGCAGAGCGGACGCGACGATTACGCCGTGCCAGGGCTTCTTCTCAGCCATTGAGATATTCCTTTCAGGAATGGGGTGGGAGTACTTGGGCCACTCGTGGTGTGTGACATTGCACAGATTACCCAGGTTCCTGACGGAACGCAAGACCGGGTGATGCGCGGCCATGCTTGCTCCCAATAGCGCAGCGTTCTAGGGGCGCGAATGTTCGGAGCCGAGCACCTCCGCGATGCCGACGATCTCGAAGCGGAAGTCCTGCACAAGTGCTCCGCCGTGAGTGAATCGCGGTGGTACCGGGGCGGGCATGAGTTCGGTGTAGACCGAATTGAACTCATCGAACTGACTCATGTCGCTCAGGATGCAGTGCACTTGCAGCAGTGCACTGAGGTGCGACCCGTGCTCTTCCAGCGTCTTGGCGAGGTCAGAAATAGCCGCTCGGACCTCCTCCGCAAAGGCTTCGGGCCGTACGCCATGTTCGTTGAGCCCGACCTTGCCAGATGTGAAGACCATTCCTTGAGCGACTCGAGCTGAGCTAAATGTGCCGAGAGGTAACTGCGTTGTCATGGAGCCACAGTAAGACGGTGCTCGCGGGGGCGGCCCGGGCAATGTGCACAAACGGACCTCTCTTCTAGGTGAGAAATGCACTGAGTGTGGATCGCGGCACTACGTAATCTCACCAATACCAACCGCAAAGAAGCCAAGGGAGGCGTCTTGAGCAAGTACCGCGTATCGATGGACATCGGTGGCACGTTCACCGACATCGTTGCCTACAACGAGGACACACGGGAGTACACCGCCACTAAGGCGTCTACGACCCCTGGAGAGCTGAGCAGAGGCGTCATCGAGGGCCTCGGCGCTCTCGTCGAGGAGCTATCAGAGATCGAGTTCGTGGTTCACGGCACGACGCAGGGCCTGAACGCATTCCTGGAGCGCCGCGGTGTGAAGGTGCTGCTCCTCGCTACAGCGGGCGTCGAAGACTCGTACCACATTGCCCGCGGGCCCAGGCAAGAGCTGTACAACGCCCAGTACCGCAAGCCAGCACCGCTGCTTGAGCGTAAGGACGTTGTCGGCATCGCAGGCCGGCTCGAGTACGACGGGAATGAGCTCGTCGCGCTCGACGAGGCTGCGATTCGCCGGGCGGCCGAGCGAGTGCGTGCGGAGGGCCATGGGGCCGTCGCCGTCGCCTACCTCTTCAGCTACAAGAATCCGGCGCATGAGCTGCGGACCAGAGAGATCTTGCTGGAGGAGCTTGGCGAAGACTTCACAGTCTCGCTCTCCCACGAATCAGCGAAGGAGTGGCGCGAATACGAGCGGACCTCGTCCGCCGTCGTCGAAGCGTACACGGGGCCCGTCGTGCGGAACTAT
Organism: Leucobacter sp.; assembly: GCA_017990305.1. Classification (GTDB taxonomy): domain Bacteria; phylum Actinomycetota; class Actinomycetes; order Actinomycetales; family Microbacteriaceae; genus Leucobacter. The sequence continues at coordinate 10,755 of JAGNOB010000004.1, read as the reverse complement.
CTCATTGATCTCGAGCAGGAGCTCATCGAACGAGGCGTTGACGTGCCACTGCACATCATGCAGTCGTCGGGTGGCATTCTCACAGCGAAGTCGGCCAGGCAGCGCCCGCTGCAGACGCTCCTTTCCGGGCCTGTCGGCGGTGCGATCGGTGGCGAAAAGCTCACTGACGTTCTCTCAACCAAAAACCTCATCGGTGTCGACATGGGAGGCACCTCGTTTGATGTATCGCTCGTAGTTGACGGGGCGCCTGACGTCTCGACGGAGGCCGAGCTCGAGGGGCTGCCGCTGCTCATGAGCGTGGTGAACATCCACACAATTGGAGCCGGAGGAGGGTCGGTCGCGTGGATCGAGGCCGGAGGCCTACGTGTCGGCCCACGTTCTGCAGGGGCGACACCCGGTCCGGCCTGCTACGGGCGCGGGGGCACCGAGCCGACGGTGACCGACGCCAACCTCATCCTCGGACGAGTGGACCCCCGCAACTTTGCGGGCGGGCAAATGAGCCTCGACATCGACGCATCGAAGGCCGCGCTCGAAACCGTTGGGAGCCGGCTTGGATTGGACGTCACTGCGATCGCAGAGGGCATCTGCGACGTCGCCAACTCGCAGATGGCGCAGGCCATCCGCACGATCACAATCTCGCGTGGCATCGAGCCGCGTGATTTTGCGCTCGTCGCCTTTGGCGGCGCGGGCCCAATGCACGCGGTCTTCCTTGCGAAAGAGCTCGGTATTGCTGAGACGATCGTTCCTCGCTTCCCGGGAGCCTTCTCGGCCTGGGGCATGCTGCAGGGGAACGTGCGCAAGGACTTCACGGAGCCCTACTTCTTCATCGATGAGGATCTCGACACGGTAGATATGAGTCGGGTGCTGCTCGACATCGAGCGTGGCGCACTCGAAGAGCTCGCGCACGAGGGCATTCCCTCTGAACGGCGGTTCTCCGAACACTCCGTCGACGTGCGCTACCAGATGCAGGAGTTCTTCCTGTCGGTGCCCCTGACCAGCGCCGAGGAACCACTTGAAGACGGTTTCATGGAGACCCTCGGGGCTCGCTTCGCGAAGCAATACGAGGAACGATACGGGCACGCAACGCTCGGTGCTCCGATTGAAGTGGTCGCGCTCCGCACCCGCGTCACGGGTGAACTCGACAGCACCGACTCTCTGCAGATTCCGACAGCGACATCGCCGGAGTTCCCGCACGAGCGCCGCAAGGTTGTGTTCGAGCAGCAGGAGTGGGACACCGTCATCGTCGATCGATCGGTGCTCGGTGCCGGGCACACCTTCGAAGGCCCCGCAATCGTGGTCGAGGCGACCGCGACCACCGTCGTCCCGCCCCGATTCTCCGTCACGGTCGAGTCACACGGCGCGCTCACTATCCGCAACCTCGAGATCCAGGGGGATTAATCGATGTCACGCACCACCGCCGCTAGCCGCATTGATCCGGTTACCGTAGAAATCATTCGTAACGCCTTCACGAGCGCCGCAAACGACATGAACGCGACGCTGATCCGCTCCGCCTATTCACCGATCCTGTATGAGGGTGGTGACTGTGTCGTAGCGCTCCTCGATACCGAGCACCAGGTGCTCGGGCAGTCGGCAGGATTGCCGCTGTTCCTTGGCAACCTCGAGACCTGTTCCATGGCAGTTGAGGAACTCTATGGCCCGGAGGTCTGGAAGGAGGACGATGTCTGGATTCTGAACGATTCGTACCTCGGCGGCACGCACTTGAACGATGTCACAATCTTCGCACCGGTCTTCGTTGACAGCCAGCTCGTGGGGTTCGCGGCAACCCGGGCCCACTGGATGGACATGGGGTCGAAGGATGTCGGTGGGTCGATGGACTCGGTCGATATTTTCCAAGAGGGCTTCAGGATGGGGCCGGTGAAACTGCATGAGGCGGGCAAGCAGACCCACGTCGTCGACCTCATCAAGACGAACGTGCGCTTCCCGTACCAAACCATCGGCGATATGAACGCCATGATTGCGGCCCTGCGTATGGGCACGATTCGGATGCAGGAGCTTGTCGCGCGCTACGGTCTTGGAGCCGTCGAGGAAGCACGGGACGAGATCTTCAGGCAGACCGCAGAGATTGAGCGCGAGGTTGTCGAAGCGATTCCGGACGGCGTGTACGAGGCCGAGGGCATGCTCGACAATGACGGCATCGACCTCGAGCGCACGATCCCGATCAAACTCCGGGTCACTGTCGCTGGGGGCACGATCGATTTCGACGTCACCGAGTCAGCAGATCAGACGCGTGGCCCGGTCAACTGCGGCGTCGCGCAGGCCGTCTCTGCGCTCCGCGTCGGCTACAAGCTGCTTGTGAGCCCCGACACGAACTCGAACGGCGGCTCCTTCAAAGCGATGACGACGCAGGTGCGCGAGGGATCGGTATTGGGGGCAGTGGCTCCGGCGGCGTGCCAGTGGTACTTCTCGCACCTCGGCCTGCTCATCGACCTCGTCGCAAAGGCCCTTGCTCCCGCGATTCCTGGGCGCGTTGTTGCAGCCTCGCACGGCGACTCGATGATTATCACGACAGCAGGATTCGACCCCAGAACCTCGCGGAATTGGGTGACGATGGAGGCGACGCTCGGCGGCTGGGGCGCGTGGGAGGGCTCTGACGGGGAGTCCGCGCTGATTAACAGCGTGAATGGCTCGCTGCAGGACCTGCCGATCGAGATGGTGGAGACGAAGTACCCGTTCAGGATCACGGAGTACCGCATCCGACAGGACTCCGGCGCACCCGGGAAGTGGCGCGGCGGCAACGGCGTGACGCGCGGCTACGAATTCCTCACGGATTGCGTGGTTGGGCTGTGGTTCGAGCGATCGCAGACGCCGCCGTGGGGGATCTTCGGCGGCGGGGACGCGAGCGGCCCCGAAGTGAAGATCAACCCCGGCACCGACCGAGAGGTGCTCGCGCTCAAGGCCAACGCGCGGCCTATGAAGCGCGGCGACGTGATCCAGCTGAACGTGAGTGGTGGCGGTGGGTTCGGCAACCCGGCCGAACGCGACCCCGCTGCCGTGCAGTACGACATCGAGAACGGCTTCATCTCTGAAGCGTTCGCGACCGAACACTACGGCTACACGCCTAGCGCATAGCCGTTCCCCAGACGTGGGGTGGTCCCGGCACAGGTGCCTCAACCGCCCCCACAACAGGTTCCCACTTTGGAAGGAAACACACATGAAGAAGAGAATTATGCTTGGCCTCGCGGCCGGGCTCATCGGAGCAGTGTCGCTCGTTGGCTGCTCAGCCCCCGCAACTGTCGGCGACGCCGGAGGCTCGGGTGACGAGGCGCTTGAGATCGGCTTCTTCGGGTTCGCTGCAGCGAACTCGTTCGCGCAGGCGGTCTACAAGGGTGTCGAAGAGACCGCGGCCGAGGCAGGAGCGAAAGCCACCTTCGTCGACGGACAGTTCGACGGACAGCTGCAGGCGCAGCAGATCAACGATTCGATCACCTCGAAGCGCTATGACGTGATCATCATCCAGGCAAACGACAACCTTGCCGTGCAGGAGCCGTTGAAGAAGGCGGTCGACGCAGGCATCACCGTGGTCGTGGAATTCACCCCTGTCGGCCCGGAGATGGATACCGCTGAGCCGCAGATCGAGGGCGCCATCAGCATCGTCGATCCGCCAGTGGGTAACGGCACCGCGCTTGCCGAGCTCGGCAAGCAAGCCTGCGCTGACGCGGGTGACGGCTGCAAGGTGGCGTATATGGAAGGGAACCCCGCGTTGCCCCTCGATAACGCGCGCACCAAGGCTGTGCTCGACACCCTCCAGGCTGACAAGAGCATCACCACGTTGCCAACCGTGACTGGTGGATACTCCCAGGACGAGGGCCGCGCCGCGTTCCAGGACATCACCCAGGCGAACCCGGACGTCGACGTCGTGATCGGTTCGACCCAGGCAATCGCCGGCGCGGCACTCGTCGCTGGGCCGGACTCGAAGGTGAAGTTCATTGGAAACGGGAGCCCGCAGTCGGCTGTCGAGAAGGTGCGCAGTGGGGAATGGTTTGCGATCTGGGCCCTCGACGTCGTCGGTAACGGTCGCATTGCGGCTGACCTCGGTCTGAAGCACGCGAAGGGTGAGGACGTTGAGACCGCGATCGACCAGGCCTCGCTCGCCCCGAACGGTGGGCTCGGGACGACCGACGTCTTGAACGAGGCAGATTTCGCTTCGGGATACGAAGAGTAATTCACGCTGAGGTGGGCGGTGCCCGCCCACCTCAGTTCACTCCTGCGCATCACACGAACACAGAACACAGTTACGGAGGTGGACGGCAATGAACAACGCCCAGACGATGCAGACGCATCCTCACGCTGAGTCCAAAGCGCCACACATCACACTCGACGCCGTCGGAAAAAGCTATGGCGGAACGTCAGTGCTGCGCGACGTGTCACTCACTGTCGATCCGGGAGAGATTCACGGATTGCTCGGCGAAAACGGGGCAGGCAAGTCGACTCTGCTGAAGATCCTGGGAGGCGCGATCTCTGCCGACTCCGGAACGGTGCTGTTCGACGGGATCCCGACGAAGCTCGGCAACCCTCGCTCGGCCATCGACCACGGTATTTCGCTGATCTCGCAGGAGCTGGCGCTGGTGCCGGCTCGCTCAGTTGTGGAGAACGTCTTCTTGGGAAGGTGGACAAACTCTTATGGGCTCGTCCGACAGGCCAAAGACCGAGCACACCTCGCCAGACTGATCGCAGAAAGCGGCTTCGACTTAGACCCAGACGCGAAGGTGGCGAGTCTGCCACTCGGGCAGGCGCAGCAGGTCGAGATCCTCAAAGCGATCGCGCGTGGCTCGAAGGTGATCTGCTTTGACGAGCCAACTGCCGCGCTGGGAGAAGCGGACACCGAAAACCTTCTCGCCGTTATCCGCCGGCTTGCGGCAGGCGGCACGACGATCGTGATCGTCTCTCACTTTCTCGAGGAGATTCTGGGAATCGCTGATCGCATCACGGTGCTTCGTGACGGCGATCAGATCGTCACTGAGTCAGCACACGGTCACGACTCAGACAGCCTTGTGCAGCTCATGGTGGGGCGGCAGGTGGAAGCCCTCGCTCGCTCGCCACGGCCCGTTGCGGAAGGGGCGCCGGTGGTGTTGAGCGCTGACAAGCTCACCACCTCAGCGATTTCGGACATCACGTTGAACGTGCGCCGGGGTGAGATTCTCGGGCTTGTCGGCCTGATGGGGAGTGGCCGCAGCGAAACGTTGAACGCCGTGTTTGGGAGTGATCGAGTCACCTCGGGAGAGGTGCACGTGAACGGCCGCCGAGTTCGCAAGAACTCCATCAGGCACGCGATCCGCAGTGGGGTCGCACTCGTGCCTGAATCCCGAAAGGACCAGGGGCTCGTCCTTGGGCGATCGGCCGCCGAGAACATCGCGCTGCCGTCGCTGCAGTCACGCCAGATCGCCGGCTTCGTTCAGCAGGGAGTCGAGCGAAGCGTTGTGGATCACGTTGCCGCTCGTGTCGACATCCGCGGCAAGGTGCGGCGCGTGTCAGTCGGGGCGCTGTCTGGGGGCAACCAGCAGAAAGCGCTCTTTGCGAAGTGGCTCATCAACCCTCCCGAGGTGTTTCTGATCGACGAACCAACTCGGGGCGTCGATATCGCCGCAAAAGCGAACATCCATAACCTCATCATCGAGCTCGCAGAGCGCGGCACCGCCGTCGTTGTTGCGAGCTCCGAACTCGAAGAAGTGCTTTCGATTTCCCACCGACTAGCCGTGATGCGCCAGGGCCGCATTGTCGCGGAGTACGACCGCTCGGTCTCGCCCGACACCATCATGGCCACCGCCTTCCTCTAGGAGAAGCAACAACAATGAAAACCGAGACTATTGCGGTCGAACCCGCAGCCGCGCGACGTCGATTCAAGATTGACCTGAAGGACTATGGAGTGCTCATCGGGCTCCTGGTGCTGGTGATCTTTCTTTCCTTCTCAACTGACACGTTTCTCTCGTCGCAGAACCTCGTAAACCTGCTCGATCAGGCAGTGGTGATCGGGCTCATCGCGATCGGGGCGACGCTGTGTATTACGAGCGGGGTCTTTGACCTTTCGGCAAGCGCAAACCTTGCACTCTCCGCGATTATTGGCGTGTACCTCACGCAGGCGTTCGGCGTCGGCCTCGGGTTTGTCCTTGCCCTCGGCGTTGGCGCCGCCCTCGGCGCGCTGACAGGCACGCTCATCGTCGCAACCAAGGTGCACTCGTTCATCGGCTCTCTTGCGATGAGCATCATTTACAGGGGACTTGCAGTCGTGCTCACCGCGGGCGCCATCGTGGCCCCGCTCGGCGACCAGCTCGAGGGGTTCCGGGTGTGGACGCGATCGGTGTTTGGCGGGGTATCGGCGGCGACGCTGCTGCTCGTCGTCGGGCTGGTAGTCTTCGGGCTTGTACTCTGGGGCACGACCTACGGCCGCCGGATCTATGCCGTGGGAGGCAACCCCGAGGCCGCCAGGCTGAGTGGGGTGCGCACGGAACTGATCCACATTTCAGTGTTCGCGATCAGCGGCCTCTGCAGCTCCGCCGCTGGCATGGTCCTCGCCTCTCGTGCTGGATCCGCGCAGCCAGCGATGGCCACCGGGCTCGAACTCACCGCTATCGCGGCGGTCGTCATCGGAGGAACCAGCATCATGGGCGGCTCCGGCGCTGTCTGGCGTACCGCAGTGGGCGTGCTCATTCTCACCGTGATTGCGAACGGCTTCAACCTCATGGGATGGGACACCACCTACCAGCAGGTCGTGACCGGTGCGCTGATCCTGATCGCGGTGGCCGCTGACAGCCTGATCGTCCAACGCCTGCGGAAACGCTAGCAGCGTCGCGGCCGAGTGCTCTGCCGCCCGGCCTCGATAGGGACGTACGAGTAGTGTTCAAGCATGCAAAGGAAGCACATGCGGATCGGCGTACGGGTAACACCGGATCGTGTGACTGGTGTGCGTCTTATACGGGATGAGGTTCGGGAACACCACAGCGAGGGAGTCGATCGACCGGGCGGCTTGGAGGCAGCGCTGGGACGACTGCTCGCACGACTGGCCGTCGATCTTGAGGACCGCCCCACGGTGACCGTCACGTTCGAAGTCAGCCAGCTTTTTACCCCGGATCAGGGAGAGCCTGTGACGGTTGTGCGCATCGCTCCACGAGCGCCAATGGACGACGCTCACGCCTACTCGGGCGTGAGCGTCGCTCAGCGTGCCAAGCAGACCGTGCATGTCACGGGCGGGCACTCGAACGCCGGCGAGGTGCTCGCAACGTTTGAAGCTGCCGCGCTACGGTCACGTCTCCAAGGGCAGCCGTCGGGCGGGCGGTACGTCGTGACGAGCGTTGGCGCCTCGGTGAACGCTGCACACGAGATCGAAGCGAGCCGGATCCTGCTCGACGAGGCCGCTCCCGCAAGCGTCGTGCAATCGCATTCCTTTCACAACACCTCGTTCTCTGTTCGGGAGCGCACGGGAGTGCTCAACAGCTCACACCTGGCATACGCCGAGGGGATCGCGACGAGCCTCGCGACCGTCGCCGCCGCCCACATTCCGAGTGCACGTCTGTTCGTGATGACCAACGACGGGGGTGCCGCCCCATTGGCGTCACTGTCACTGAAGCCCGTGCACTCGCTGTTCTCCGGGCCGGCTACCGAGTTCGTTGGCGTCGCAGCCGTCGCTGGAATCGATGACGGCAGGATTGTGATGCGGCGGCCGGGCAGCGTGAGCTTTGGCGAGGTGACTGCCGGAGCCCCCACCGTCGTGTCGCGCTCGAGAGACAGTGCCGGCGAGCTCATCGCGACCCGAACTGTCCACCTGGTCACGCTCGACGACGGATCGGTGGGGGACTGGATGGGCGAGCCCCTAGAGGTCAACGTTTCCGCCGCTGGGCTTGTTGAGCTCGCCGCGACTGACGAATGCGAACGGGTCCAGCTTGACGCCGGTGCGCTTGGGGCGGCATGTTCGCAGCTCGTCGAGTGGTTCGAGCAGGCCGTGCAGATCAACAACGCTCCCGAGAAAGAGCAGGCACTTGGAAACGCGGAGGCGAAGGTTCGTGCCAGGCTGGTCTCGTACGGCTCCCCACCCTCCCAGGTTCGCATCCTCGATTGTCGCGTGGTCGGCGCCTCCTACCAGAACCCAAACGTTGTGACCGTGCGGGTGCGGGGCGCCGCGGGCCCGAGCCCTCGGGAGATCTTTGAGGAGACCAGCGGATGATCCGACTCAACGAGGCACACATTCGCCACCTCTACACGGGGTCGGTGTTCGCTGCGTGCATGATCGACCCTGATTGGGCCGGGGAACAGGCGGCCAAAGTGCTCGCGCTGTTTCGGGAGACTGATGACCGACCGGTGCTGTGCGAGCCGGGGGAGCTCGAACCCGAGGGGCTCGTCGTTGCTGTCGGGTTCGTCAGCAACGGCCTGCCCCCAGCTGAACTGCGCCCGGTCGGTGACGAATTCCTGCGCTGCATCGCGCTGATTGAGAAGGAGCTCGAACAGCCCGTCGTTGGCGTCATGCCCCTTGCGGCGGGCGGATTGAACGGCATGGTGGCGCCGCTGGTCGCCCTTCAGGCCGGGGTTCCCCTTGTCGATGCCGACCCGATGGGGCGTGTGTTTCCGCTCGTGAGTCAGAGCGTGTTTGCCGTTGCAGGGCTCCCGGCCGGTCCCGTTGCCGCGACAGGTGCCACCGGTGAATCAGCGATGGTGCAGGTCGAGGACCCGGTGCGGGTCGACCGGTTGCTGCGTGCGCTCGCGGGCGTCTACGGCGGCTGGGCTGCGACAGCGAGCTACCCAATGACCGCTGCGGTGCTCGCAGCAACCGGCGTTCAGGGCAGCACGACGCGGCTCTTGAACATCGGTGAGATTCTTGATGCCGACACCTCGATTCGCGAAAAGTATGAGGCACTCGAACGCATGGGCGGCCTGAAGCTACGCATTCGGGCAAGGGTCAGTAACGTGGGCTGGCTTGCAAGCGCAACACACCCCGGCCAGACAGCGAGGCCCTCGAGCGTCACGCTGATCGGTGAGCCCAACGGGCGCATCGTGCAATTGGAGATTCAGGATGAGGTGCTGCTGCTCATGGTCGACGGTGTCGTTCGAGCGGCCGTGCCCGACATCATCACGATCCTCGACGCACACGAGGGCAACCCTGCGACGCTGGAGGACCTATGGGTGGGGAACACGATCGATATCCTCGTCATGTCGGCTGACGCCGCTTGGTACACGGAAGCCGGGTTGCGGCTCGCTGGCCCGGGAGCCTTTAGCGCGCTGGGAGTACAGCAATGATTGGACCGCCCGCCCGCGGGAGCTACGCTGTCGAACTGCAGGATCTGACCGAGTCAAAACTCGCCCAAGACCTCACCGCTCGGTTTCATCCTGCGGAGCCGACACTGGTTCAAGACCTCGCGCTGATCAGCGACATCGAGGAGATTACCGAGGTCGCTCCCGACACGATCGTGATGCTCAGCAACCACGTCTCTGCCGGTGGCTGGATGGTTTCCGCCGCACTGCGCTACGCCTGGGAGCGGCGAGCTTGCGCGGTGCTCGCGCCGGAACAAGCAGTGAACGAGGCCACCGTGGAGCTGGCCCGTCGGCTGAACGTCGCCCTGCTCACGACACGTCGTGATGTGACGCAGCTGAGCATTGATCTTGCCATTCAGCTTGGCATTGCGCGTGCGGGTGTGATGGCGCGTGTGCAGGCGTTTGTCGATGAAATCACGCATGCTGCGACACCGACAGCACTGGCTGCACTGATCTCGCGTGAGTTCGGCGGCGCCCAAGTACAAATCCGGGTGTCAGGGACAGTGACACTGGACTACGTGGAGCCCGTACGCAGCGCTCACACGTTCACGGGCGACGCCGGCGACGGTGATCCAATCATCGTCGAGATTCCCCAGGGCGTGACGTCTGCTGAGCTCATCCTTGTCGGAACGGGTCGTCGCACGCGAGAGTACGCTGAACAGGCGTTGCGTGCCGCAGTGCCGATCTTTCGTTCGCTGTTGGTCGAGTCGCGACTGAACTCGATTCTTGACTCGTTGCCTGCCATGTCGATTGCCTCCCTGATCGGGTCGGCAGAACTCGGTCTGCTGGACGCCCCCAGCCGGGAAGCCGCGCTGCGCGGCGCTCACACGCTGGGGGAGCGCTACCGTACCGTCTGCATTCTCGCGGCTGAGCCTGCCAGCGTAGGCGCCGCCGTGCACCACATCTGGCAGCGTTTCTACCCCGAGGTGCCTCTGACGGCTATCGCCGACGGCTGGCTCGCATTCGTGCCGACGGCGGGAAAGCGGGCCCGAGATACGACCGTGAGCGATGTGCGCGCTGGGTTCGGCGAAATCGGCCCACTGGGCGCTGGGGTAGGTGTCGCAGAGCAGCGGACCAGCCCGACGGAGCTGCTCGAGAGCGTGCGCGAAGCGTGGCTCGCGGCGCGAATGGCCGGGCAAGCGAACGCGCGGGGGAACAACGTCATCGAATTCGCAGAGGTACCCTCGCGCCTGCTCGACCGGCTCGTCCCCGCGGAACTCGCCGACAAGTTGGTTTCGCGGATGTTTCCCACGCTCATGGCGGACGCGGCTGCGGGTGAGATCATCGAGGCCGTTGTGACGTTCCTGTCGGCGCGTGGCTCAGTGTCGCGCGCGGCGGAGATTCTCGGGGTGCACCGAAACACGTTGCAGGCGAGAATCAGGCGAGCTGAGGATCTCGGGATCCCCCTCGCGGATCCCAGCGAGGTGCTGTCCGTGCACATGCTGCTCGCCAGCGTGCTCCGAAACGGCTGATTACCCACCTCCACGCTGCGAAACT
>JAGNOB010000154.1 GCA_017990305.1 Leucobacter sp. | reverse complement strand
GAATCGAGCGGTGGTGCCGCGTGAGCGGGCTCGTCTCGACCGGGAAGTCCATCACGAAGGTCGGCCCCGTGAGCGAGTCGATGACGAAGTGCTCCCACAGCTCCTCGACGAGCTTGCCGTGGTTCGCAAGCGGCACCTCGACGCCCTCGGCGTCAGCGATCGCCTGGAGATCGGCAACGCTCGTCTCAGGGGTAATCTGCTTGCCAGCGGCCTCGGAGAGCGAGTCGTACATCGAAATGCGGGCCCACTCACCACCGAGATCGAACAGGGTGCCGTCAGCCCACTTCACGGTGTGGGTGCCCTCGCGCTCGGTGCCCACGTTCACGGCGAGTGCCGCGTTCTGCACGAGCTCCTGCGTGAGGTCGGCGATGCCGTTGTAGTCGGTGTACGCCTGGTACGACTCGAGCATCGCGAACTCGGGGCTGTGCGTCGAGTCAGCACCCTCGTTACGGAAGTTGCGGTTGATCTCGAACACGCGCTCAAGGCCTCCGACAGCCGCGCGCTTGAGGAAGAGTTCAGGCGCGATACGGAGGTAGAGCTCCATGTCAAACGCGTTCGAATGGGTCACGAACGGGCGAGCCGAGGCCCCGCCGTGCATCGTCTGCAGCATGGGGGTCTCCACCTCCATGAAGCTGTGCTTTGCGAAGGTCTCTCGCAGGCTCGCCATCGTGCGGGCGCGGGTCAGGACATTGATTCGTGCCTGCTCGCGGGAAATCAGGTCGAGGTAGCGCTGGCGTACCCGCGTCTCCTCGTTGAGCTCGGTGTGCAGGTTCGGGAGCGGGGCGATCGCCTTCGCGGCGACCTGCCACTCCTTGACCATGATCGAGAGCTCGCCGCGGCGGCTCGAAATGACCTCGCCGCTCACGAACAGGTGATCACCAAGATCGGTGAGCTCCTTGTACTCGGCGAGCGACTCTTCGCCCACCTCAGCGAGCGACAGCATCGCCTGGATCCGGGTGCCATCGCCTGCCTGGATCGAAGCGAAGCACAGCTTGCCCGTGTTGCGCTGGAAGACGACGCGGCCGGCAATACCAACGGTCTCACCCGAGGTCGAATCGGGAGTCTCCTCGAGATGCCCCCACTGTGCCCGCACCGCGGGAATAGTTGTCGTCACCGGCACCGCGACCGGGTACGCGCCGCCAGCGAGACCACCCGCGGCGTTCAGCCGCTCCCGCTTCTCGAGGCGGATGCGCTTCTGCTCGAAGATTTCCTCTTCGCTCTGAATCTCTTCAGGGGCGGGATTCGGCGCAGTCTGCTCGCTCATGTGGCGGGTTCCTCCGTTGTGTAGGCGTAGAGATCCATCCTACGCGAGCCCCCGCACTGTTCTCACATCGGCGCCTGGCACTCCTCGGGAGTTCAGGCGGCTGGGAGATACTAGAAGCGTCGCGCTCAGCACCTGGCGCAGTTCAGCTCAAGGAGATTCATGCCTGCGTCATCGCGGATCACCCGCAGAGGTGTGCTTGCCGGTGCGGCGGCTGCGGCCATTACCACCTCAATCGTCGCCCTCGGCGGCTGGCGGCTCGGGCAGCGGCCGCTCCTCTCCCCCGGTTCGACGACTGGTGACTCCGCAACGGCGGGCCGCGCCCCGCTCGCGATCCCGCCTCTTGACACGGGTGTAGTCGGGAGCGACGGTGTCAGAGAGTTCACGCTCGCCGCACAGGCAGGCACGAGCTCGTTTCTGCCTGGCAAGAGTACGCCGACCTGGGGGTACAACGGGAACTTCGGAGGTCCGACGCTGCGCGCTTCGGAGGGCGAAGCCGTCAGGGTACATGTGCGCAACGACCTCGACGAGGTCACCACAACCCACTGGCACGGGATGAAACTCCCCGCGCTTGCCGACGGCGGCCCGCACCAGCCGATCCACCCTGGTAAGACGTGGACAGCCGAGTGGACGGTCGAGCAGCCGGCAGCGACGCTCTGGTATCACCCGCACAACCACGGCACCACTGAGGCCCACGTGTACCGCGGACTCGCGGGTCTCTTCCTCATCGATGATGCGGAGCCCGCCCACGGCTCACCGCTTCCGCGCGACTACGGAATCGACGACATCCCGCTGGTCCTCAGCGATCGGAGCTTCGCGGCAGACGGATCCTTCGCTGAGGAGCACCGCTCGGCGGCAGGCATGCTCGGAGACACCATCCTGGTGAACGGCACTGTCGCTCCGAGGTTCAGCGCAACGCGCACACAGACCCGGCTACGAATCCTCAACGGTTCGACCGCCCGCAGTTACCGGTTACAACTCGACAGCGGTCCGCTCGAGCTCATAGGCACCGACTCGGGGCTCCTCCCCGAGCCTGTCATGATCGACGGCATCACGCTCACACCCGGCGAGCGCGCCGAGGTGATCGTCTCGCTTGAGCCGGGCGAGGACGTCATGCTGCGATCCGCCGCTCACTCGCTCGGCCTGCTCGGCACGACCGAACGCGCAAGCGGCACTCGCGGCAGCTTCGACGTCCTGGAAATCTCGCGCCAAACGGGCAACAGTGACAGCGGCAGCACGGAGCTCGCCGACTGGGTTGCTGCGGGCGGGGTTCTCGCCGCCCCGTTCCCCGTCGACGCTGAGCCCGACGTCCGACGCACCGTCACTTTGCAGGACAGTAAGATCAACCACCGCCGCATGAACATGGCGCGCATCGACGAGGTCGTCACCGTTGGCGACAGCGAACGCTGGTTCATCACCAACGAACACTTCCTGCCACACAACCTGCACATTCATAACGCCCGGTTTCGTGTGCTCTCGATCGGTGGCCGCGAGCCGGCCGCCGAGCTGCGCGGTTGGAAAGACACCGTCTATGCGCCCCCGAGCCGCACGGTAATCGTCGACGTCGAGTTTGGTACGTCGACAGACCCGCACCTGCCATACATGTTCCACTGCCACCTCCTCCAGCACGAGGACCAGGGCATGATGGCGCAGTTTGTCGTCGTGCAGCCAGGCGAGACCGCAGGCCCGCTCGACACCCCAGCAATCCGCGACGGAGGATCACATGACAGCCACTAAGCCAGGTGCGGTTGCCGCGACGATCACCCGCTGGGTGCTCATCCTGCACGCGGCGCTACTTGCCGCTCAGCCCTTCCTCGCTGGCGCGATGCTCGATGCGATGAGCCCCGACCCACAGACGATGCACCGCATGGTCGCGATGACGGTCGTCACGGTTGGGCTGATCCAGATCGTGATGGCGCTGATCGTTTGGAAGGGCAAGGCAGGGTGGCCGCGTGACCTATTGAACTGGACACTCATCCTGTTCGTACTCGAGCTCGGGCAGTTCTCGCTCGGGCACCTGAGCGTTGCGATGTCGGTGCATATCCCGTTGGGAATAACGGTGCTTGCGATCGGGCTTTTCTTAGCTTTCCGCTACGCACGCCGGTCGCCAGCGGAGTCAGTCATTTCAGCAGACGGGTAGCTGCGCCAAGCTGCTGTGCCGCAGCCCAGCGCACTCATCTGCAACAGGGAGCGGCCGCTAGGCCCCGAGGTCCGGGTCCGCCGAGTGGCGCCCAACCTCCTCGTCAATGGCCGCCTGGACGGCCCCGCCGACGATACGGTCTGCACGGGCAATACCGAGTTCCTGCAGTGTGCGGATCGCATCCGCCGTTGCGAGCCGTGCAGCGGCCGCTGCAACTGTCACCGCTTCGGCATAGGCCCCGCGGTCGTGCTCAGCAACAATCACGGGCTCGGCACCCATCTCGACAACGAGCGCCTGGCCGATCGGCTGCACCACCGCCGGAGCGGTCACCGCGACCGTCGCGCCACTCAGCCGCGACAGGTCGAGGCTCGTCCCGGTGAACACCATGCTCGGATGGAGCGCAATCGGGATCACACCCGGCGCCTCGGCGAACACCGAGGTACCGTGCTCGGGCGCCGTGTGGATCACGAGCTGTCCCGGCTGCCACGCTCCCAGTTTCGCGAGACCCGAGACGAGGCCGGGGATCTCGGGCCCCGGGATCGCGAGCAGCACAAGCTCGGACCGACGCACGATCTCCTGCACCTCAAGCACCGGGACACCCGGAAGCATCGCTTCGGCGCGTTCTCGACTCTCATCACTCACGGCGCTGATGCCGGTGATCGCGTGCCCGGCACCCGCTAGCGCGCGCCCGAGGACAGGGCCAACGCGGCCTGCTCCGATGATCCCGATCCCGAGACGGCTAGCCTGCGGGGTGCTCATCGCGATCACCACCGTGATCCGCTCGCCGCGTGACCGGGTGGTGCTCAGATTCTGCGCGCTGCACGGCGAGCATCGTGTCGGTGAGCTCCTCAAATACGCGCTGCGCGTCGGCGAGAGCGAGCCCACGGACGGACATGCGCACAGGCCCAAGCACCGTGTGTGCCTGCAGGGAGCCGAGCCGCAGCATGAAGTGCATGAGCGGACGGCTGAGCTGTACAGACTGAGCGCGCACGATTGGCATGATCGACAGCGAACGGGTGAGCGCGCCGCGGCGGATGCGCAAGGTCGCATCCGTGAGTTTCGGCTGCACGGGAGCAGGCTCCTGCCCAGGCCAGACCGGTGCACCACCGGGCGCGACGGCATCGGGGAATCCGGCAGCAGCACTGTGCGCCGCGATCGGCGCGGCGGCTGGTACGTCGATCCGCACGCCAGCACGCCGCCTGCCGAACAGCAGCAGCCACGCAGCGCGCGGGCCGGCCCCAACGTAGCCGTCGCCCTTGCCTGTCAGGCCCTCGGTGATTCCGGTCGCGACACCCGGCACGAGCGTCTCAATGACGCGCACGACATCGTCCTGCCGACCGACGGGCAGCACGACGTTCTGCGTGACACTCTGCCCCGCTTCAGACACCGAGTGCCCGGCGAGCGTCACGCGTACCTTCCACCAGCCGAAGGGCCGCCAGAACAGGGGCTGCCGCGCCTCGATGGCGTGGATGCGCCCGAACGGAATCGAGTCGGTCACTGTCGAGGTGAGTCCAGACCCGACACGCACGGACTCGCGGCCGCGGGAGAGGGTGAAGTTGAAGCCCTTGTTGAACTGGGAGATCATCAGGCCGATATTCACGATAAAGATCGGGAACACGGTGAGCAGCGAAATCCCGGCAGACGCGAGGAACCCGGAGCTCCCGGTGAGCACCCCGATCGCAGAGCTCACCACGCCCCAGAAGATTGCGATGAGCAGCAGTACGAGCGCGGTCACGGCTTCCCACCCGAGGAGAATCGAGCCGAAAAGGCGCCCCACAGGCACCCGTATGAGCGCCTGCGCTGCGGCCGCTTCTGGATCAACATCGAAGTCAGCGAACTCCTGTGCGCGCTGAGTGAGCACGTCAGTTGGCTGGGCGTAGCTTGAGCCGTCGTAGGAGGTCGAGGGTGCTGCGCCTGCGCCCGACGATTCAGCAATCGCCGAAACGTCCTCGCCGTTACGGCGGGCCGTCGCGAGCTGCAGGATACGCTCGCGCACAGCCTTCGCGTCACGGTGCCCAAGGTAGGCAAGTTCGACCTTGCCGCCCTGTCCACCCGTGAGCACCTCGATCTTCGTCAGTCCGAGGAT
>JAGNOB010000153.1 GCA_017990305.1 Leucobacter sp. | reverse complement strand
CCTCAAGGGGCTGCTTGAGATGGCGCGAGAGACCGTCGGTGTCGACCTCGTCGGCATGCTCAACGGTGTCGTGACCGGTAGCGCGGCTGGCGCAGCCGCGGGGCGAGCAGCGAGCTCGAACGGAAACCAGGCCACCGCCCAGCGCGACGACGCCCCGGTCACGATCGTCGAGGTTGAGCCGCAGGCCGTCGCCGACCCGGATATCGGGTCACAGGCGCCCGCGAATGAGGAACGGGCCCGCCAGGGCCTCGTGGCCGACGAGGATCAGGCCTAGTTTTCGGAACGCCGGGCGCCCGCTCGGAGGCAGACAGGGCAGAATAGGGGTATGCGGCGTACCCGGAACACTCAGGAGACGACGGTGCTCCCCGCCGAGGGAGCACCGTCAGCCGACCCGGCCGGGTATGCCCCCGCCTGGGCGTCCGCTGCGGCGCCCGAGCCACGAGGCGCGAGTGGAATGCAGCTGCAGCCCGAGGAAATCGTTGTTCGAGTGCGTCGGCACGGCAGGCACCTGGCGCCGGCGATCGTGCTCCTCTTCCTCACTGCCGGCCTCGCTGGCTTCTTCATCGGCACACTGCCTGAGCTGTGGATGAATCTCGCTGCGTCAGCGGGCGCGCTCCTGGTTCTCGCGTTCGGCGTGATCGGCCCGCTGCTTGGCTGGCTCGCGCGCCGCGCGGTGGTCACGACCCGCCGAGTCATCATGCATCACGGCTTCTTTGTCAGGCACCGCACCGAGGTCTCGCTCGGGCGCGTACGTGAGGTGCGGTCCAAGCAAAACCCGATCCAGCGGATGTGGGGGTCGGGCGATATCGACCTGTACATCGGCGCCGAGGCCGTGCGGATTCCCGACGCGCCAGGCCTGAAGACCCTGCACGCAGCGCTGCAGGAGCTCTCGGAGCGCAGCTACGACGAGCAGGTACGCGCGAGTGGGTTTTCGCTGTAGCGACCTCAGGTCGTGCGCGCGATAAGCACGTCGATGAGCTCACCAGCAAGGTTCACGAGACGCTCAATCTCGGACTCGTCGCGGTCGATCCAACGGAACTCGGGCTCGCCGACGGGCACAAAGTTCTCGTGCCGCTCCCACACCATGAGCGTGCGTTCCGCGCCCAGCACGTACTGCTGCCACCAGATCTGCCTGAGGTAGTTGCGGGGGATCACCCGCCACTCCTTGTTTGTCGTCTTAATCTCAGCGAGCTCGAGTGCGCCGCCGGCGCGCTCGACGACACCGTCGGGCGTGGCGAGGTGGCGCAGGTCTGTCTCCGCGTGGAAGAGCGCTGCGCTCGGGAGGATCCCGTGCTCGCGTTCGACCCACGCTGCGATCACCGGTTCGCGAGCTTTGCCGTGCTCGGTGTAAGCGTTGCCGATGAATCTGCTGCCGTACATTTTTTCGCGAGCCGCTGTTTCGATCGAGCGCGGAGTCGACAGCTTTGCGACGTCGGTCGCGGTGATGCCGCGCGATCGGGCACGCATCCATGCGCTATGGTCAGATCCGTCAGTGACGATGCGCGAGCGAAGCGCTCCAGAAAACACATCGGGGTTCAGCACTGGGCCATTCTCCCACGGCGCCGGGCGACTCGCTGCCAGGTGCCCGCGTGGCGGGGAAACGGGTAACGAGATGAGTTATCGAATGGAGCGTAACGTAATAACGGCCGAAACTTCTAGAGTATACACCTGTTGGGCAAAGAATGTGCCCAGCCCGCGCCCAGTCGGAGCAGGCACTATAGACCCCATGGTTGCCGAGACACTCACGAGACATGATGGAACAATGGTGCGTGCACTCGTCGTAGATGACGAGGAGTCGATAACGCAACTCATTGCCATGGCCCTTCGCTATGAAGGTTGGGAAGTTCGTTCTGCTGCATCAGGCGCTGAGGCGCTCGAGGCAATTGCCGAATTCCAGCCCGATGTGGCGGTGTTCGACATTATGCTTCCCGACTTTGACGGGATGCAGTTGCTGTCGAAAGTGCGCGCGAAGGGAGAAGTATTCCCCGTGCTGTTCTTGACCGCCCTCGACTCTGTCGAGGAGCGAGTTGCTGGTCTCACTGCCGGCGGCGATGACTACGTTGTCAAGCCGTTCAGCCTGGAGGAACTGCTGGCCCGGCTGCGCGGGCTCGTGCGACGCTCGCAGCTTCGCCTCGCGTCGCAGCCCAACCCCATTCTTCGCGTCGGCGATCTCGAGCTCAACGAAGACAGCTACGAGGTGTCGCGCTCCGGCGAGATTATCCAGCTGACGAACACCGAGTTCGAGCTGCTGCGGTATCTCATGCGCAACTCCGGCCGCGTGCTCTCGAAGGCGCAGATCCTCGACCGTGTCTGGAGCTACGACTTCGACGGCAAGCCGACCGTGGTTGAGCTGTACATTTCGTACCTCCGCCGCAAGATCGACGCGGGCCGACCCGCGATGATTCACACGGTGCGCGGCGCGGGGTACATGCTCAAGCCAGCCGACTAGTGGCAGGTGGCCGACAGCGGCCTACTTCCCGGTGAACATCGGCGTTCGCTTCTCTAGGAACGCGGTTGCGGCCTCCACGGCGTCAGCAGTGCGTCCACTGACAATGTTGCGGTAGGCCTCCCTGCCGATGGCCAGCGCGAAGTCTGGTGTCGTGTCAGTGAGGTTCTGCTTCACGTGGCGCAGTGCGATCGGTGGCTTCGCCGCGAGTTGCTCGGCCAGCGCGAGTGCCCCGGCCATGAGCTCGGCGTCGGCGAAGACACGGGTCACGAGCCCGAGCCTGTGCGCCTCGGCCGCATCGAACTTCTCATTGAGCAGGAAGAGCTCCTTCGCCTTGGCCTCCCCGAGGAGCCGGGTGAGGAGCCAGGTCCCGCCGAAGTCGCCGGACAGGCCGGCGTCGAGGAAGGCCGTGCGAAAGACCGATGTGTCCGAGGCGACCCGGAGGTCGCAGGCCGAGGCGATCGAGAGCCCTGCCCCGGCGCACGCGCCGCGTACGGCCGCAATGGTGAGGAGTCTGCTCTCGCGGAGCAGCACCGAAAGCTGCGTTGCTCCAACGAGCTCACGCACGCTCGCCTCAAGCGGCATGCCTTCGCTCGTGAACTCGCCCGCCGAAAACTTGTCGAGGTCGCCACCAACGCTGAAGTGTTTGCCCGCGCCGGTGAGAACGAGAACGCGCACCTCAGGCGTCTCAACGAGCTTTTCGATCGCGCCGAGCGACTGGGCGACGAGCGCGTCGCTCAGCGAGTTGCGCTGCTCGGGGCGGTTAAACGTAAGCGTGGCGACGGTGCCGTCAACGTCGAGGGTGACGGCGTGGGTGGTGTGCTCTGCCATGGTGAAGCTCCTTTGCGTCAGATGGTGTGGCCCTGCGGCCCACTCCCAGCGTGCCCACGGAACCTGAGAATGTGCACGGGGCGCCGGCCGGTTTTCTCTGCTCGCGCCGGTGTGATAGTATTTTCCCTGGCCCAAGACCGCCGGTAAAGTTCGCAAGAACTTCGGAACGCTCACGGATCCAGCAATGGAGAAGTGGGGACCAGCGCAGGTACGAACTCCTTGAAGCGTGAATGCAAGTTCCGTGAATCTCGAAGCTCCGTGCGTGCGCGCCGGAGCTTTTTCCTTTTCCAGGAGTTGCTTCGTGCGGCACGGCCGCCGGGAGGCATTCGCCGCCCCGGATACGACAACTAAGGGAGCGCCATGGCAACGAAGGACGCTACGGTCGCCGATCTTCAGAAGCAGTTTGAAGAGTCGGGCGCCGTTCTGCTGACTGAGTACCGCGGTCTCACGGTTGCTCAGTTGCGGGAACTCCGCAACAGCATCCGCGAGCACGCGACATACGCTGTGGCGAAGAACACGCTGACCAAGATTGCGGCTAACAAGGCCGGAATCACCGCGTTTGACGACGAGCTCGCTGGCCCGTCGGCACTCGCGTTCGTGCACGGTGACACTGTCACCGTCGCGAAGGCACTGCGTGACTTCGCCAAGGCAAACCCTCTTTTGGTGATCAAGGCTGGCTACTTCGATGGCAAGCCCTTGACCGCCGCTGAGGTAGGCAAGCTTGCCGATCTCGAGAGCCGTGAGGTGCTGTTGGCTAAGGCCGCTGGCGCCATGAAGGCTTCGCTGATCGGCGCTGCACAGCTGTTCAACGCTCTGCCCGCTAAGGCCGCTCGCGGCTTCGGCGCGCTGCAGGAGAAGCAGGACGCTTAAGGATCGGCACCCGCCGACCTGAAACACACTGTTCCTGCGCGATGTGCAGGGCAAACATCAAGGAGAATCACCATGGCTAAGCTTTCGACTGAAGAACTGCTTGAGCAGTTCAAGGGCCTGAC
Source organism: Leucobacter sp. (assembly GCA_017990305.1). Lineage (GTDB taxonomy): Bacteria > Actinomycetota > Actinomycetes > Actinomycetales > Microbacteriaceae > Leucobacter. Next base: position 1,244 of record JAGNOB010000153.1, on the reverse strand, counting down.
CCTCATCGAGCTCTCGGACTTCGTTAAGGCGTTCGAGGAGGAGTTCGACGTTTCGGCTGCTGCTCCCGTCGCAGTTGCTGCTGCTGCAGCTCCTGCTGCTGAGGCTGTCGAAGAGAAGGACGAGTTTGACGTCGTTCTCGAGTCGGCTGGCGACAAGAAGATCCAGGTCATCAAGGTTGTGCGCGAGCTCACCGGCCTGGGCCTCGGCGAGGCTAAGGCACTCGTCGAAGAGGCACCGAAGACTGTTCTCGAGGCTGCAAAGAAGGACGCAGCTGAAGAGGCAAAGGCTAAGCTCGAGGAAGCTGGCGCTGGCGTAAAGCTTGCGTAAGTTCTCGCTCTAGCGAACTGAAGGTGGGTCGTCCCGGAAGGGGCGGCCCACCTTTTGCGTTGGGCGGCGTCAGACTCGCCGTTGGTGTTCGGGCGGCGGTGCTTCCATCACCCGAGATGTGCGCACTCGGTGCGTCAGATACGCGGTCGCGAGGCGTGCCCTGCCGAGCCCTTCGGTCGCGGTGAAGCCGAGCTCGTCGGTAATCGCGGTGAGACGGTGTTGCAGTGTGCTGTGATGCACGCCGAGGGCACGGGCGGTTTCCCTGACCGTCTGAAATTCGACGAGGGCGGCGACGGTTTCCAGACCCCAAGACCGCTCGGCGATGCGGGCCACGGCGGCCGCATCAGCGTGTGGGGCGTCGTCTTCGTCTGCGGGGATCGCGTCGAGGAGTCCGCCGTAGGCGTCCGCGCTCACCGGGGGTGAGCCCGGCTCACTCAACCGGAGCGCAGTGAGTGCACTGCGCAACGACCGCGGCAGGCCCGCGACCTGGTGTGCAGACCCGATACCGCACGGGTTCGCATGGAACGGCTCGTAGTGCTCCGCGGTGAGTACCGCGTGCAACGGACCGAAGCGGGTGCTGATGACATCCTCGGGGCCTGCGGGGTGACGATCCCACACTGCGAAGAGCGGCGCGAGTACCACCCGGTAGGTGTCGCCGCTGCGCAGACCGAGCGCGTCAGCCGTCGCGCTGCGTTCGGCGAGCGGAGCCGAGGCATCGAGGAGGAGGCCGAGCCCCCGGCGGCCCTGCTCGCGAGCACCGCCGTGGCGCGCACAGAGCGCGATCGAGAGTCGCTCAAGAATGAGGCCGTCGTTGGGGCCTGCGATGCCGGAGCGCTGGAGCCACACGGCGTACCCGAGCTCAGGAACGGGCGCCGGGCAACCGCCAGGCGGGGCGGGAAGTATTTCGCCGCGCGGG
>JAGNOB010000152.1 GCA_017990305.1 Leucobacter sp. | reverse complement strand
CCGCGCCGCATCATCCGAGATGCGCTCGTCGAGGACGAGCGCGAGGCCCGGCAGAGCGAACGCAGTCAGCGACTCGAGGAACTCGCGGCAGCGCGTAGGGCCCGCCAGGGTATCGCCGAAGACGGTACGGTGTCCGTCCGCTTCGACGACGAAGCAACGTAATCCGCCGGAGTTAGCTCCGGGGCGTTACCCCGAGTGATCTACCGGCGAGCCCGCGACCCTGTGAGGCAATCTTCGCCGCTATGCCGAGTATGACGGCGGCTGCCGGATCCTCCGGCGTCGTCAGCACGGCGGGTTCTCCGCTGTCGCCGCCCTCGCGGAAATTGGTGCTGAGCGGAACGCTGCCGAGCAGCCGAACCGGCTGCTGCCCGGCCGCGCTTTCTGATGTGTTGAGGCGATCCACGACGGCTGCACCGCCGCCGGTGCCGAACAGTTCAAGGATGCTGCCGTCGGGTTGCGCGAGGCCAGACATGTTCTCGATGACCCCGATGACTTTTTGGCCGGTTTGTCGGGCAACGAGCGCGCTGCGCACGGCCACGTCAGCCGCGGCCTCTTGCGGGGTCGTGATGACGAGTACCTCGGCCTGGGGGAGGAGCTGGCCGACGCTGATCGCAACGTCGCCCGTTCCTGGCGGGAGGTCGAGCAACAGCACGTCGAGGTCGCCGAACCAGACGTCACGGAGGAACTGTTCGATGGTGCGGTGCAGCATTGGCCCGCGCCACGAGACGGCGGTGGATCGGGGATCCGCATCGCCGAGGAACATGCCGATTGAGATCACCCGGACACCGTGGGCCTCAGGCGGAATGATCATCTCGCCGACGCGCGTCGGCTGCTCGGTGACGCCGTCGCGGCTGAGACCGAGAATGCCGGGGATCGAGAAGCCGAATACGTCTGCGTCGATGAGGCCGACTGAGAGCCCCTGCTGCGCGAGAGCAACGGCGAGTGAGGCAGTGAGTGAAGACTTGCCAACACCTCCCTTGCCGCTCGTGACGGCGATGACGCGGGTGAGGGAATCCGGCCCGAACTGCACGGGCCGCGCTGGCCCGCGCACAGTCTCTACGAATGCCTGACGCTCGGCGGGGGTCATTACGCTTACGTCGACGCGCGCCGCGCTAATGCCGACGGTCCCGAGCGTGGCCTCGGTAACCTCGCGCTCGATTCGTTGCGCGGCAGGGCAGCCGGCGATCGTGAGCTTCAGTGGCACGTCGGCAGCGCCGGCGTCGTCAACGCGCAGCTCGCCCACCATGCCGAGCTCGGTGATGGGGCGGTGGATCTCTGGATCGTTCACAAGCGAGAGCGCGTCCCAGAGGCGCTGTTCGGCCTCGTTGCGGCTGTGCTCAGTCATGTTCTGGATCCTTCCCCCTTGTGGTGTCTGTTGGTGCCTCCGGTGGCGCTTCCTGTTCAAGCTCCGCAAGGAGCGCGCGGAGTTCTTGCCTCAGGAATTCGCGGTCGGGGAGATCCTTGAGCGCGATCCTTAGCGCGACGACTTCGCGGGCCAGGAACTCGGTATCAGCGAGGTTGCGTTCGGCTTGCTTGCGATCTTGCTCGATCTGTACACGGTCGCGGTCGTCCTGCCGATTCTGTGCGAGCAGAATCATCGGAGCAGCGTACGAAGCCTGCAACGACAGGATGAGCGTCAGCGCAGTGAACCCGAGCGCGGGAGAGTCGAAGCGGAGGTGCTTCGGCCCGAACGTGTTCCAGATGAGCCAGAGCACGCAGAAGAGCGTGAGCGCGAGCAGAAACCACGGTGTCCCCATGCCGCGGGCGATGCCCTCAGTCCAACGCCCGAAGCGTTCGTTGCCGTCGACGCGGCTGCCCGCGGGGCCTCGAGTGGCTCGACCAGCGAGCGGGGCGCCGAGGTCGGGGCGGCGACTGAAACGGTTCATGCGCGGTCCTCCGCGTCGTCGGCGTGCCGCCAGTCGGCCGGCAAAAGGTGGTCGAGCACGTCATCGACCGTGACGACGCCGACGAGTCGCTGCTGGTCGTCGACGACGGGCAGAGCAACGAGGTCATAGCTCGCGAGCCGTCGGGAGACCTCCGCCGCACTCGCTGTAACCGGCACTGCCTCAATCTCGGCGTCGAGCAGCGCACTCAGTCGTTCGTGCGGGGGGAAACGCAGCATGCGCTGGAAATGCACCATGCCGAGGTATTCACCAGTGGGGGTCTCGTAAGGGGGGTGCGTGACGTAGACGGCGCTCGCCATCGCTGGCGGCACCTCTGCTCGGCGGATCATGGCCAAGCCCTCGGCTACGCTCGACTCGGCGGCGAGCACGATTGGCGTGGGGCTCATCAGGCCACCAGCGGTGTCAAAATCGTACTCGAGCAGTCGGCGCACATCCTCGGCTTCCTCGGGCTCCATGAGATCGAGGAGTTCCTCGCCGCGCGCTGCTGGCAGCGCCGCGATGAGATCGGCGGCATCGTCGGGTTCCATGCGATCCAAGACGTCCGCTGTGCGACCGGCTGGCATGAACCCGAGAATTGCGATCTGGTCGGTCTCGCTCATCTCTTCGAGCGCGTCGGCGACTCGATCATCTGCGAGCTCATCGAGTACGGGCGCCATGCGTGTCTGCGGAAGTTCCAGCAGGGTCGTGGCAAGGTCGGCAGGCTTCAGATCGACAAGCGTTTGAACGAGGAGCTCGGCCGACTGTGGGCTGCCGTCCGCGGTCGGGCGCTCCACATCCGCCCACTTCACCGTGCGTGCGGGGCCACGCCCGAAACCTGAACCGGTCTTCGGCGTGCGCACGAACAGTTCAGAGACGACCCACTCGCCAGTGCGGGTGCGCTCAATCGCCGCATCCTCGACGGTAGCGCGTACGGGCGAGCCAGCGGACGCTGCTCGCAGGTCGACGCGCATGCCAATCATCTCGGCGATCATGCGCGTCTCGCCGCGGCGCTGCTCGAAGCGGCGAATGTTGATGAGGCCCGTTGTAATGACCTGACCAGACGCGATCGAGGTCACGCGGCCGATCGGGACGAAGACGCGGCGCTTGCCAGGGATCTCGACGATCAGACCGACGACGCGCGGCGATGCAGATGCCCGGTACACCACGAGGACATCACGAACTTTGCCGATCTGATCCCCAACGGGATCGAACACGCCTCGACCGGCAAGGCGGCCGACGAAGACCCGCGAACTGCTCACCCCCCTACGGTACCGCGTGCGGGCCAGTATCAGCTGTAGGAAGGTCGAGACTCGCCGGTGCTTCGCACGTGACAATCCCACGAGGCGTCCATCAGGAAGTCCGGCGGCGGTGCTCGTTCCGTGTGAGCCTGGGAGTCGGATGGGGCTATCTCACTCGAATGCGCGCAACTTTGTGGTCCCTGTGGAAGAATCAAGACATGAGCACCCCCGGTTTCCCCAATTCGCGCGCGCCGATTCAGCCTGAGATCCCGAAGGGCGAGATCATCTCGACCTACGATCGCTACGAAGACGCCAAGCATGCCGTCGACGTGCTCGCGCGTAGCGGGTTTCCGGTGCAGCGAGTATCGATCCTCGGCAATGATCTCCGCAGTGTCGAGCGCGTCACCGGCCGACTGAGCTACGGCAAGATCGCTTGGATGGGCGCGCTCTCCGGCGCCTACCTTGGCCTCTTCCTGGGTCTACTGCTCTTTATTTTTCAGCCAGACAACGCCGGCATCGGCGGGGTATTTCTCTCAGCGATCGTGATCGGCGCGGGATTCGGCATGCTCTTCGGGCTGCTCTCGTACGCCATGAACCGCAACCGCCGCGACTTCTCCTCGGTTATGCAGATGGTGGCGACGCGCTACGACCTCATCACTGAGCCAGAGCTCCTCCACGAGGCGCGGCGGCTGCTCACCGGAGACGCCTCGCAGGCGTAACCTCGTTTTTCGCACACCGCGTCACCCCATCGGGGTGGCGCGGTGTATTTTTGCGGCAGCTCCAGTCATGACTCTATGAATTCACTCAGGCTAGACGTAGCGTTTCCCCGGAACTAGCATGTGGAAGTGTATGCCGGTCGCCGTGTAGCGAGCCGGAGATAAGCCGTCCATCGGGCGGCCCGGAGCAGCGGGGAGCTCAGGATGCTGAAAGACGGATCTCGATGGAGCTATCGAGGAGCACTTTTCGGCGGGGCGGCAGTAGTGCTCACGCTGGTGCTCGGCATGCTCGTTGTCCCGGCGAATTCCGCGCAGGCAGCCCCCGCATCAGCTACCGTAGACGGCTTGGTGCTCGAAGCAGACTCGAGCACCCCGGACGCAGGGGCAACCATTACCGGATTCACCGGTGATCTGGGCGAGAGCGTGACGATTCCGGAGCTCGTCGAAATCGACGGCATCGACTACGTGGTGACCACAATAGGTGAACAGGCCCTGGAAGGGGCACCCGTGAGCTCAGTCGTCATCCCCGATAGTGTCACGACGATCCGCAGCCGCGCGTTCTTCCGAGCGCAGCTCACGAGCCTGGTGCTCCCTGAGTCGGTGACGAGTCTTGGGACGCTCGTATTCGGCGAAAACCCGCTCGCGTCGCTCCACTGGCCAGACAATGGACTCGACGTCCCGGATTTCACCTTCAGTACGAACAAGCTCACCGAGGTCGTGATACCGCCTTCCGTCCGAAGAATTGGCGCTAGCGCCTTTCAGAATGGGCAGATCAAGAGCGTCGATCTCGGCAACGTTGAAGTGATCGGCCAGAGCGCCTTCTCGACCAACCAGATCACAGACCTCACGATTCCAGAGAGCACCAGTCACATCCTCGGGATGGCCTTCTACGCCAACCAGATCGAGAATCTTGAGTTCCTAACCACTGGGCCACTGCGGATACGGGGCCATGTGTTCGCTCGCAACCAGATCACCAAACTTGTTCTCCCCGGCACGCTTGAACTCGACAGGTACAGTGCCTTCGAGGACAACAAGATTTCCGATCTGACAATCTCGGAGGGTATGACGTCGCTCCACCTGACGATGTTCAAAAACAACCGGCTGACCTCGGTGACCATCCCAGCGAGCATGTCGAAGCTGGAAGCACACGTTTTCGTGGATAACCCGGATCTCACCGAGATCTATTTCGACGGTGATGCCCCCGCGGAGCTGTTTCCAGCGAGTGTCGCCGGCGAACAAGACAACGAGTCCCTTCCGAGTAAGACCGCGACGATCTTCTTTCACTGCTTCGCCAAGGGCTTCACCACGCCGCTGTGGCAGGGGTACAACACTCTCCCAAACCCAGACACCGCGTGCTCAGTGGACTTTGACACGCTCGGTGGCGAGCCTGTGCCGCCTAAGCAGGAACTGGAATACGGCGGATTTGCGACCCCACCCGCAGATACACCGGTTCGAGCAGGCTCGGTATTTACCGGTTGGTACACCTCTCCCGAGGCGACAGACCTGTTCGACTTTGCGGGAACGGAAGTGACGGCTCCGTTAACGCTCTACGCCGGATGGCGCGACAGCATCCCCCGCACGGTGAGTTTCGATAGTCATGGTGGGTCCGCGGTTGCGGGTGTGACGGTTGAGCACGGTGAGGCGGTTGCGAAGCCGACACCTGATCCGGCCCGTGCCGGGTACACG
>JAGNOB010000003.1 GCA_017990305.1 Leucobacter sp. | reverse complement strand
TGGTAGTGGTCGGTGCCGTAGTTGTGGGCGTGGGGTCGGGGGACGCGTGAGAACTGGTCATAAGACCAGCCTGGGGGCCGGGCACTACCAACCCGGCCCTATCCACAGGCGCTAGGGTGCTCGCAGCCGTCAGACCAACGTGTGGGGAACGGCAGCGGCTGCTGGGCTACCGCTGAGCGTCGACCTGCGTCAGGTCGGCCTCGAGCGCCACCCAAGCGAGCATCGCGCACTTCACTCGCATGACGAACTTCGAGACGCCCTGCAACGCGATTGCGTCGCCGAGCAATTCCTCATCTGGCTCGCCCGCGGTCTTGCCGTGGATCATCTCGCGGAATGCTGCGATCCGCTCGCGCGCTGCTGCGCCGTCGAGAGTCTCGTCGCGCACGATCTGCGACAGGATGGAGGCCGACGCCATCGAAATCGAGCAGCCCTGGCCTTCCCACGCGAGGGAGGTGATCTCGCCGGACGCAGGATCCACCGCGATCGACACGTCGATCTCATCGCCGCAGCTCGGGTTGAACTCGTGATGCGACGCGGTGAGGGAGTTCTCCGCCGTCGTCAGCTCACCTTTGCCGATGGGTCGCTTCGAATGGTCGAGAATGACCTCTTGATACAGTCCGTCGAGCGCGCTCACGCGGACACCTCCGTTCCAAAGTACTGTTGTGCGCCGCGAACCGCGGCAATAAACCGATCGACCTCGTCCTCGGTTGAGGTGACGTGCACGCTCGCCCGGGTTGAGGATGCCATACCGAGAGCACGGTGCAGTGGCTGCGCGCAGTGGTGTCCAACCCGCACCAGTACGCCCTGTTCGTCGAGAAACTGTCCGAGGTCATGGGCGTGCAGGCCTTCGACGGACACCGCCGTCAGCGCGACCCGCTGCGACGTGTCGGCCGGGCCGAGCAGCCGGACACCGCGCAGCTCGGCGATGCCGGCGACGAGCCGTTCGACGAGTTCGTGCTCACGCGCGGCAACACGGTCCATACCGATCTCGGTCAGGAACTTCGCTGCGGCGCCCAGACCGACAACTTGCGATACGGGTTGCGTGCCCGCCTCGAAGCGCAGCGGCGGCGGCATAAACTCGGCGCCCTCCATGGTGACCTTGGTGATCGCTGATCCGCCAGTGCGGGCAGCGGGCAGTGCAGCGAGCATCTCCGGGGTGCCGTAGAGCACGCCGATGCCGTTGGGGCCGAGCATCTTGTGGCCTGAGAACGCGGCGAAATCGATGCCGAGCTCCGCGAAGTTCACTGGGATGTGCGGCACGGACTGGCACGCATCGAGCACTGTCACGGCGCCGACAGCGTGCGCAAGCTTGACGAGTTCGGCGACCGGCGCGACATAGCCAGTCACGTTCGAGACGTGCGCAAACGCGAAGAATCGGGTATTCGCGTTGAGCGCTGCACGAGCGTCGTCGAGTGTCCACGTGCCGTCCTCACGCACGGGGATGTACTTCAGTGTCGCTCCGGTTTTCGTCGCGAGGCGCTGCCACGGAATGAGGTTGGCGTGGTGCTCGGCCTCGGTGATGAGGATCTCGTCGCCTGCGCCGAGCGCGAATCGCTCCGAACCAGAGACGCCGTTGCCCGAGTTTGCTTCGCCGATGCCGAGCGTGATGAGGTTCAAAGCATCGGTTGCGTTTTCCGCCCAGACGATTTGCTCAGGGGTAGCAGCCCCCACGAACTCGGCGATAGCGGCGCGGGAGCCCTCGAATGCGCCGGTAGCGGCTCCGACAGCCCCGCTTGTGCCGCGATGCACGGCTGCGTTGGAGCGTTCGAGGAACGATCGTTCAGCGTCGAGCACCGCGAGCGGACGTTGCGAGGTCGCGGCCGAATCGAGGTAGGCCGGGACCAGCGCGGGTGCGGCTCCGGCCGCAGCCTGCTCGTCGATCGCAGCGAAGTAGGGAAATGCGGCGCGGAGGCCTGCAACTTCAACCGGGGACAGAGACGCTTGCATAGGTCCATTCTTCCACTTCGGGGCACTGCCCGGCAGGTGAGCACGCTCAGCTGCCTACGCTGCGAGCGAATTGTGCGCGCGCCAGGCGCGCACCCCGCGAGCGGTGGCGCTGCGCGCGGGGCGCGCGGGCGTCTCGTATCGCCTAGGATCAGAATCGTGATCGGCGATGTGATCTATGAAGCACTGCAGCTTGCGGGAATCCTCGCGTTCGCGCTGTCCGGCGCGCTCGTGGGCGTCCGGCGTAACCTCGACATCCTCGGTGTCGTCGTTGTTGGGGCCGCGACCGGTACCGGGGGAGGCATTCTCCGTGACATGCTCCTCGGCGTACACCCGCCTGTGTCCTTCCTCCACTGGCCCAACCTCGCGGTGGCGGTTGCCGGATCACTCGTGGTGTTCTTCGTGCACCCCGGTCTCGCCCGCATCCGACACTTTGAGGTCGTGTTCGATGCTTTCGGCCTTGGCCTGTTCTCTGCGAACGGCGCAGCACTCGCGTTCGCGAGCGGCCAGACACCGATCACGTCGGTGCTCGTCGGCACCATCGCAGCCATCGGCGGCGGGGTGATTCGCGACGTGCTCGTTAATACGGTTCCTGGAGTCCTCACGCGGGAACTGTACGCCGTCTCGGCGCTCGTCGGGGCGGGTCTCGCGGTCGGCATCGCTGCCCTTGGTGCCGGAGTCAACATCGCTTCTGTGATCGGCGGCACCGTCGCGATCGGGTTGCGCCTGACGTCAGTGGCCCGAGGGTGGCATCTGCCGCGGCCGAAGTTTGCTCCGGAACCGCGCAGCGGAACAGCCGAGGCCCCAGAGCCGACGCCCGGCAGCGCCGGCGTCTAACGCGCCTATACGTCGCGGCCGCTACCCGAGGGTGTCAGCATCCAGTTGATGACTCCCGCGAGCAGCGCAAACGCTCCGGCGTAGAACGGCAGCGCCATCGCAGCCTGCACGCCGACATTCTCAGCGACAGTGCCACCGATCGCTGAGGAGAGCGACTGGCCGAGGATCACGCCAGAGCCCAGCATGGTCATCACTGTCGCGCTGCGGCCCTCGGGGCTGCGCGCGGTCCCGAGGCTGTACAGGGTGACGAGCAGCGGGCCGATACCAATACCGGTGAGTGCGAGGCCCGCGGCGATGCCGCCCATGCTCGTGGAGGTCGCGAGGATTGCCTCACCTGCAACGACGAACACGGCGAACACGAGCCAGCGGTACCGAAGGGTGAACTTTGGCGAGAAGAACGCGACGGAGATCGCGAGGATTGCCGAACCGATCCCCATGATGCCGTAGAACAGGCCAGCAGCTTCCGGCCGACCAAGATTTTGCATGAATGCAGTCAGAGCGGTGAGGGTCGTGCCGAACACGAGCCCCACACCCGCGATACCCGCGACAACGACGAGCAGCGACGGCCGCGCAAGTTCAGAGGCGGGCGCGAGCGTCTCAGCGCGCTCAGCGGCTGTCTTCGCGGGCGCACTCGTGTGATGCAGTGCGAACGAGATGATGAACAGGATCGTGAGGGCTGCGGCCGCGAGAATGGGGGTGCGCGGCCCGAAGAATGTTGCCAGGAGCCCAACGATCACCGGGCCGAACACGAACACCACCTCGTCGGCAGCGGACTCGTAGGCGAGGACCTGCGACATTACCTTCGGCCGGCGCGTTGGCGGCAGGAAATTCTGAATGATCAGCACAAGACGGGATCGCGACATCGGCGACGTCTGCGGGCTCGTCGCTCCGACAAAGAATGCGACAAGGAGCATCGCCCAGTCGGGAGCCGCGGAGTATGCGATAAACGCGAGCGTGACAAGTGCAGCGCTGTGCGTGACTGCAGCGATGAGCAGCGCGATCCGCTGCCCGTATCGATCCGCCGCTGCCCCCAGGAACGGGCCGACGATCGCGGATCCGATTCCGACAACCGCTGACGAGATACCGCCCAGCTGCAGCGAACCGCGGGCAGAGACGATGAGTGTGAGTACACCGACTACCATCATCGCGAACGGAAGCCGAGCGACGAGCGCGAGCGGGAAGTAGGCGACGCCTGTGCGCTCGATGAGAGTGGGGGCCGGGGAGGATTCTTGCATAGCCGCCCTAGCTTACCCGACCGGTAGATATCCGGCCCCGGTCAATCACGACGGGCCAGGTGCCCGTAGCATTGAGCACATGATCCTTCTTGCGGCGACCCCGATCGGCAACCTCGGCGACGCGTCGACCAGACTCCGAGAGACGCTCTCGAACGCGACTGTCATCGCTGCGGAGGACACGCGCCACACCGCGCAGCTGCTCCGACTCCTCGAGATTGAGAACCGGCCAGAGCTTGTCGCACTGCACGACCACAACGAGCACGATCGCGCAGCGAGCCTCGTCGAACGGGCAAAGCACGAGGACATTGTGCTCGTGAGTGACGCAGGAATGCCGACGGTGTCGGACCCCGGGTTCCGCGTTGTACAGCTCGCCGCGGAGCAGGGCGTCACCGTCAGCGCGATCCCCGGCCCATCGGCAGTGATCACTGCGCTCGCAGTGTCAGGTCTGCCGACCGACAGGTTTGCGTTTGAAGGGTTCTTGCCGCGCAAGGCAGGGGAGCGGGCGAAGCTGCTGCGCGAGCTCGCGGGGGAGCGGCGAACGCTGGTGTTCTTCGAAGCGCCGTCCAGACTTGCCACGTCGCTCGCAGACCTCGCCGATACATTCGGGGCGGATCGGCAAGCGGCCGTTTGCCGCGAACTCACGAAGATGTACGAAGAGGTCAAGCGCGGCGGGCTCGCTGAACTCGCCGAATGGGCGCGAACCGGAGTGCGCGGTGAGATCGTGCTTGTTGTCGGGGGCGCGACTGCCGCCGCCGCATCTCCGGAAGCGGCGCTCGCGGAGGTGCTGTCGCGCGTTGCTGGGGGAGACCGACTCAAAGATGTCACCCGCGAGGTCGCTGAGGCGTCTGGGCTATCGAGCAAGGAACTGTACGCCGCAGCACTCGCCGCGAAGTAGCCGGGAGACCCGCCTCGGCAAGCTGCGCCGGATCTCCAAAATGAACGATCTCGGGTGCGTTCACAGTCTCGCAGCACTTCTATCCCCCAGACTGGAAGCAACGACCGAACGTCCGTACGAATGAAGAACAGGCCTCAAGTGAAACTCTCCCGTGTACTGCTACCCACTGCCGTCGTCGGCGCACTTCTCCTCACAGGCTGCAGCGCCGGAGGGGGCCCGGGCAAAGACGCTTCGGGCACTGAATGCCTACCGTCGGGTGCAGCCAGCGACTCGATCGCGGTGAAGGGCGAGGTCGGGGTCGACCTCGAACTCACGAACAAGCTGCCCGTAAAGGCCGACAAGCTCGAGCGCACGGTGCTCACCGAAGGCAAGGGCGACGTGGTTGAAGACGGACAGACTATCGATGTCGCGCTTGCGATCTTCAACGGCAAGAGTGGCGAGCCGATGCAGCAGCAGCCCGAGGCGCCAATGCCGTACACCAAGGGCTCGCTGATGGCCTGGGCAGACGAGGCTTTCCGTTGCGCCGTACCCGGCCAGCAGGTGACTCTCACTGCGTCGTTTGACAAGATGTACGAGGGGGCTGAACCCGAGCAGATGGGTCTGACCGACGTCACGAAAGATGACCCCGTTGTCGTCGTGATGAACTTCGGCGAGATCACCGAGACTAAGGGTGAGCCGGGCACACTCGAGCCGGGCGACCTGCTCAAGAAGGCCGAGGGCAAGGCACAGGCGGCACCCAAGGGCTTCCCGACCGTGAAGCTTGCCGAAAACGGTGAGCCGACGATCACGATCCCCGAGGGCCTCGAACCGCCGAGCGAGCTGTCTGTCGCGACGCTCATCGAGGGCGACGGCGAGGTCGTCGAGCCCGGTGACCGCGTTTACGTGAACTACCGCGGCATCATCTGGAGCACCGGCGAAGAGTTCGACTCGAGCTGGAGCCGCGGCGAACCCATTCCGTTCCGCACCAACGAGGTCATCGGCGGCTTCACGAAGGCGCTCGAGGGCCAGAAGGTCGGTTCGCAGGTCATCTCTGTCGTACCCGCTGAAGACGGCGGTTACGGTGGGGCGCAGCTTGAGGGCATGGGCCACAAGCCTGACGACGTGATGGTCTTTGTGCTCGACATTCTCGGAACCGTCCACTCGGAGTAACCGAAACCGGTTCGAACACCCAGCGCGCCTCATGCAGAATAGATGCATGAGGCGCGTTGTGATTTTGGGGTCCACCGGTTCGATCGGCGAGCAGGCGCTCGATGTCGTGAGGCGGCACCCCGATCGTTTCACGGTCGTCGGGCTCGTGACCGGATCGAATGCGGGCAGGCTCGCCGAGCAGGCGGCCGAGTTTGGTGTCGAGCACACTGGTCTCGGTGTTGACGCGGCCGTGCAGATCGTGCGCGACGTCGAAGCCGATGTGGTGCTCAACGGCATTACCGGTTCGGTTGGCCTCGCGCCGACGATCGCCGCGCTCGAGGCGGGCCGCACCCTTGCCCTCGCGAACAAGGAATCGCTGATCGTTGGCGGTGATCTCGTGAAGCGGCTCGCGGTGCCCGGGCAGATCGTGCCCGTCGACTCCGAACACTCTGCGCTCGCGCAAGCCCTCCGCTCAGGCACGCACGAGGAGGTGCGGAGGCTCGTGGTCACAGCGTCGGGTGGGCCGTTCCGAGGCCGCACGCGCGCCGAACTCGCGAACGTGACTCCCGCCGAGGCGCTCGCGCACCCGACGTGGGACATGGGCCGCGTTGTCACCACGAACTCGGCGACCCTGGTGAACAAGGGACTTGAGGTTATCGAGGCGCACCTGCTCTTTGACATCGCATACGACCAGATCGAGGTTGTCGTTCACCCGCAGTCGGTCGTGCACTCGATGGTCGAGTTCATTGACGGCTCCACCATCGCGCAGGCCTCGCCGCCCGACATGCGCTTGCCGATCGCGCTTGGTCTCACCTGGCCCGAGCGGCTTTCGAACATTGGCGAGCCGATCGATTGGACGCGAGCGGCTACGTGGGAGTTTGAACCGGTCGACAACGAGGCGTTCCCCGCACTCAACCTCGCGAAACAGGTGGGGCGGGCGAAGGGCACCTATCCGGCAGTGTTCAACGCCGCGAATGAGGAAGCCGTCGACGCTTTCCACGATGGCAGAATCCCGTTCACAGGCATCGTTGACGCAGTGAGCGAGGTCGTTGAACGGCACGATGCCCCAGGTGAACTCACGCTGGAGACGCTCGCGGCGGCTGAAGCCTGGGCACGTGCCGAGGCGCATGCCGTGTTCGGCGGCTGACGGCGGCTGGCAGCGGCAGCCTCGGGCCAGCGCGAATTGTTGCGTGCGCGGGCCGTCGCCAGCCCACCTGGGGTAGACTCTCGGGTAACAACTGAACACGCCGCTTAGGCATTGCGGGAGAGACCGGGTTCGACTCGGCGCCGTAGGAGCAAACCCTCCCCGGGAAACTCTCAGGCACCCGTACCGCAACGCGTAGGCAACTCTGAAAAGCAGCGGGGCTTCCTGCTCACCGAAGGTGCAAGGGCGCAGTGATGGTTATTCACTCGTGCTCGAATCTCTCAGGTCACGGTACAGAGCGGGGAGGATCTTTAGCTGGTCGCGTGCGACCCCGACATCGGAGATCCTCTTTTGACATCATCAGCTCTTTCCGTACCCTTCGCAGATCGTCACATTGGCATCGCGTCTGACGCCGACCAGCGGGTCATGCTCGACGCGCTCGGCTTCGCCAGCCGCGCCGAGCTCGTCGACGCCGCCGTTCCCGCCACCATCCGCAGCGAGGAAGGGCTCACCCTCCCCGACGCGTTGAGTGAAGAGGGCGTGCTCGCAGAGCTCCGCGGCCTCGCCTCCCAGAACGTGCTGAAGACGCAGCTCATCGGTCAGGGCTTCTACGACACCCACACGCCGCCCGTCATTCGCCGCAACGTGCTCGAGAGCCCCTCGTGGTACACGGCGTACACGCCGTACCAGCCCGAGATTTCCCAGGGCCGCCTCGAGGCGCTGCTGAACTTCCAGACGATGGTCGCCGACCTCACCGGTCTGCCCGTCGCGAACGCGTCGATGCTCGACGAGGCGTCGTCGGCCGCCGAGGCCGTGCTGCTCATGCGCCGCGCGAACAAGAAGTTCGCCGACGCGAAGACCGTGATCGACGTGAACCTCTTCCCGCAGACAATCGCGGTGATCCAGGGCCGCGCCGACGCGCTCGGCTTCGAGGTCGAGATCGCGGACCTCTCGCAGGGGCTTCCCGACGGCGAGATCTCAGGCATCGTGCTGCAGCAGCCAGGCAACGACGGCGCAGTTGTGGATCACTCCGCGGTTATCGCCGCAGCCAAGGAGCGCGGCGCGATGGTCACCGTCGCAGCGGATCTCCTCGCTCTCACCCTCATCACCCCGCCTGGAGAGCAGGGCGCGGACATCGCCGTTGGCAACACGCAGCGCTTCGGCGTCCCGCTGTTCTTCGGTGGCCCGCACGCTGCGTTCCTCGCCGTGCGCGAGGGGCTCGAGCGCTCGCTCCCCGGCCGCCTCGTTGGCGTCTCAAAGGACGCTGAGGGCCGCACCGCCTACCGCCTCGCGCTGCAGACTCGCGAGCAGCACATCCGCCGCGAGAAGGCCACCAGCAACATCTGTACCGCACAGGCGCTGCTCGCGATCACCGCGTCGATGTACGTCGTGTACCACGGGCCGGACGGGCTCAAGCGGATCGCGCAGCGCACCCACGCGCACACGCGCTCGCTGGCCGCAGCCCTCACCGAGGCGGGCATCGAGCTCGCTCGCGAGTCGTTCTTCGACACGCTCTGGGCGCGCGTGCCGGGCGGGGCTGCGAAGCTCGTCGCCGCCGCTGCAGATGCTGGCCTGAACATCCGCCACGTCGACGCCGACACCGTCGGGATCTCGTTCGACGAGACCACGACCGCGGCCACCGTCGCAGCGGTTGCGCAGGTCTTCGGTGCGAAGGCTCCCGAGGCCGTGGCCGCGGGCGACTACGCATTTGCGGGCGCCCTCGTTCGCGAGAGCGAGTACCTCACGCACCCGATCTTCCACTCGGTTCGTTCAGAGACGCAGATGCTGCGCTACCTGCGCCGCCTCGCCGACCGCGACCTCGCGCTCGACCGCACGATGATCCCGCTCGGATCGTGCACGATGAAGCTCAACTCGACCGCAGAGATGGAGTCCATCTCCTGGCCGGAGTTCGCGGGGATTCACCCCTACGTTCCGGCCGACCAGAGCCAGGGCTGGCGCGAACTCATCGGCCGCCTCGAGAACTGGCTGCTGGAGATCACCGGTTACGCCGGCATCTCGCTGCAGCCCAACGCCGGCTCGCAGGGCGAATACGCCGGCCTGCTCGCGATCCGCAGCTACCACCTCGCGAACGGTGACACCGAGCGCGATGTCTGCCTCATCCCCGAGTCCGCGCACGGCACCAACGCGGCGTCTGCCGTGCTCGCCGGTATGCGCGTCGTCATCGTGAAGAACACCGAGTCGGGCGCGATCGACATGGCCGACCTCGACGCGAAGATCGAGAAGCACGCCGCGGCGCTCTCGGCCATCATGATCACCTACCCGTCGACGTACGGCGTGTACGACGCTGATGTCCGCGACGTCTGCGACCGCGTGCACGCTGCCGGCGGCCAGGTCTACATCGACGGCGCGAACATGAACGCGCTCGTCGGTCTCGGCAAGCCGGGTGAGTTCGGCGGCGACGTGTCGCACCTCAACCTGCACAAGACGTTCGCGATCCCGCACGGCGGTGGCGGCCCCGGTGTCGGCCCGGTCGCGGTCGCCGAGCACCTCAAGGCGTACCTCCCGGGCAACCCGACGGGTGAGACGAACGGCATCCAGACGACCGATGGCATCCCCGTTGCGGCGACGCTCTTCGGCTCGGCCGGCGTGCTCCCGATCTCCTACGCGTACGTCGCGATGATGGGGGCTGACGGCCTCACTCGCGCGACCGAGTCGGCGCTGCTCTCGGCGAACTACATTGCGAAGCGGCTCCGCGAGCACTTCCCGGTGCTGTTCACCGGCGAGACCGGCCTCGTCGCGCACGAGTGCATCCTCGATCTGCGCGACCTCACCGCGAAGTCCGGCGTGACCGCCGAGGACGTCGCGAAGCGCCTCATCGACTTCGGCTTCCACGCACCGACCCTCGCGTTCCCGGTTCCGGGCACGCTCATGGTCGAGCCGACCGAGTCGGAGGATCTCGTGGAGATCGAGCGCTTCATCGAAGCGATGATCCAGATCCGCGCAGAGATCGATGAGGTCATCGCGGGCTCTGTCGCCATCGAGGCGTCGGTGCTGCGCAACTCGCCGCACCCCGCTGAGGTTGTCGTGAGCGACAACTGGGACCGCGCGTACACCCGCGAGCAGGCCGCGTTCCCGAGCGACCGCCTGCGCGTCGACAAGTACTTCCCGCCGGTGAGCCGCATTGACGGCGCATTCGGCGACCGCAACCTTGTCTGCTCCTGCCCGCCCATCGAAGCCTACGAGGACTAATCATGACTGCGAACAGCACCCCGAAGCACACGTCCCTGCACGCTGAGCACGAGAAGCTCGGCGCATCGTTCACCGATTTCGGTGGTTGGGATATGCCGCTGAAGTACGGCAGCGAGCTCGCCGAGCACCGCGCCGTCCGCGAGGCAGCCGGCCTCTTCGACCTCTCGCACATGGGCGAGGTGTGGATCTCGGGCGCTGACGCGGCCCGCTTCCTGAACACCGCGCTCGTCGGTAACTTTGCCGTCACCGCGGTTGGCAAGGCGAAGTACTCACTGCTCTGCAACGCAGACGGCGGAATCGTCGACGACCTCATCGTCTACCGCGTCGCCGACACCCGCTACCTCGTCGTGCCGAACGCGGGCAACGCGCCCATCGTCGCCCAGCTCCTCGCCGAGCGGGCCGCGGGCTTCGACGTCGAGGTGACCGACGCATCGGCTGAGACCGGGCTCATCGCCGTGCAGGGGCCTAACTCGGAGGCGATCGTGAGCGCGGTCGTCGCTGACGACACCGAGCGCCAGGCCGTGCAGGATCTCGCGTACTACGCCTGGACCTCGGTCACGGTCGGCGGGATCGACGTGCTGCTCGCCCGCACCGGCTACACCGGCGAGGACGGCTTCGAGCTGTACATCCCAGCCGAGCGCTCGCCCGAGCTCTGGCAGCTGCTCATCGCCGCCGGCGACGCCCACGGCCTCGTGCCCTGCGGTCTCGCCGCGCGCGACTCGCTCCGCCTCGAGGCTGGCATGCCGCTCTACGGCAACGAGCTCGGTGTTCACACGACACCGTACGACGCGAACCTCGGCGGCGTGGTTTCCTTCAAGAAGGAGGAGAACTTCGTCGGCCGGGAGGCGCTCGAAGCGGCGAAGGCAGCGGGCCCACGACGTGTGCTCGTCGGGCTCAAGGGCCTCGGCCGGCGCGCGGGGCGCGGCGGCTACGCCGTGTTCGCGCAGACCGACGGCGTCACCGATGAAGCACCCCGCGAGATCGGTGCGATCACGAGTGGCCAGCCGAGCCCGACGCTCGGCTACCCGATCGCGCTCGCGCAGCTCGACGTTCCCTACTCCGAGATCGGCACGACCGTCGACGTTGACCTCCGCGGCAAGCGCGAGGCCTTCGAAGTCGTTGCTCTCCCGTTCTACAAGCGAAACGCGTAACGCCGCCCAGGCGCACGCACCCACCCCCCCCCACAAGAAAGAACCAGAAACATCATGAGCCAGGTACACGCCGGATTCCGCTACTCCGAAGAGCACGAGTGGATCGACGAAAACAGCCCCGCGACCGTCGGCGTCAGCCAGGTCGCTGCCGACGCCCTCGGCGACGTCGTCTACATCGAGCTGCCCGAGGTCGGCCAGACCCTCACCGCTGGCGAGGTCTGCGGCGAGATCGAGTCAACCAAGTCGGTCTCAGACCTCTACACCCCAGTCTCGGGCGAGGTCGTTGAGATCAACGACGCGGTCGTCGCTGACCCCGCGCTCGTGAACAGCGACCCCTACGGAGCAGCCTGGCTGTTCAAGGTCGCCGTCACCGAGTTCGGCCCGCTGCTGTCGGCCGAAGAATACGCCGCAGCGAACGACGCAACCGTCTAACTCACCTCACACACGAAAGGCAGGCCGCAACGTGGCGATCAGCGTATTCGACCTCTTCACCGTAGGCATCGGGCCATCGAGCTCGCACACGGTTGGTCCGATGCGTGCGAGCCACGCCTTCGCGGCGGGACTCGTGAACCACGGCCTGCTTGACCGTGTCGCCGGGCTGCGGGTTGACCTCTTCGGGTCGCTCGCAGCCACCGGTCACGGTCACGGCACGTTCACCGCGATCCTGCTCGGCCTCGAGGGCTTCGACCCGGAGCAGGTACTACCGAGCGAAGTCGAGTCTGCGCTCGAACGTATCGAGCAGAGTGGCGAACTGCGTGTCGGTGCCGAGCTTTCTGACCTGCAGGGCGCAACCCCAGCGGTCGTGAAATTCGGCATCGCAGACATGGTCTTGCGGCCGCTGACTGTGCTTGAGGCACACACGAACGGCATGCGATTCGCAGCGCTCGACGCGGCGGGCGACACGCTCGAAGAACAGACATACTATTCCGTTGGTGGCGGCTTCATCGTGCGAGAGGGCGCAGAGGAGAAAATTCTCGATCGGCTTGAGCAGCAGCTCGCTGAACAGCCCTACCCGTTCACGACCGGTGCCGAACTCCTCGTGCACGCAGAAACGAGCGGCTTGAGCATCGCCGAAGTGATGCTCGCGAACGAACTCGTCGCACGCGATGAGACGAGCGTCAGATCCGGCCTCGCGCATATCTGGGATGTCATGGAGGCGTGCAAGAACTCGGCGCTTGAGCGCACCGGTGTGCTGCCCGGCGGCCTAAACGTGCGCCGTCGAGCACCCGAGTGGCACCGCAAGCTCACCGAGCAGGATCCGCACCGCGACCCCGTGTTCTGGCAAGAGTGGGTGAACCTCGTTGCGCTCGCAGTAAACGAGGAGAATGCCTCGGGAGGTCGCGTCGTGACCGCGCCGACGAACGGCGCAGCGGGCATCATCCCAGCGGTGCTTTTCTACGCGACGCACTACGCGCAGATCCCTGAGCTCGGCACCGCGCGTATGCCGGGCATTGGCGGGGGATCTGCCGCGCCGCGAGCGGTCTCGCTGAGCGCTGAGCAGAAACAGCGCGTCGTTGTCGACTTCCTGCTCGCAGCAGCAGCGGTGGGCGTGCTGTACAAGGAGCAGGCGTCGATCTCGGGCGCCGAGGTTGGCTGTCAGGGTGAGGTCGGATCGGCCTCATCAATGGCGGCTGCCGGCCTCGCGCAGATCCTCGGAGGCACCCCGCAACAGGTTGAGAACGCCGCGGAAATCGCGATGGAACACAACCTCGGTCTGACCTGCGATCCGATCGGCGGGCTCGTGCAGATCCCCTGCATCGAACGCAATGCGATCGCGGCGTCAAAGGCGATCAACGCCGCCAAGATGGCGCTCATGGGTGATGGCGCGCATCATGTCACCCTCGACGAGGTCATCATCACGATGCGCGAGACAGGCAAGGACATGAGCGACAAGTACAAGGAGACCGCTCGCGGCGGGCTCGCCGTCAACGTCATCGAGTGCTGAGCCGCCACGGTGCTACGCCGCGTCGACCGCTGAAGGTCGAAACACAGCCGGCGCGGGTACGCTGATCCGGTGACTTCCGTCTTGCTCTACGCCCTCGGCATCCTCATCGTCGTGCTCCTGCTCGGCATCTCAATCGCGCTGCACGAAATCGGGCACCTCGTGCCGGCGAAGCTGTTCGGCGTAAAAGTGACGCAGTACATGATTGGCTTCGGCCGCACGATCTGGTCGCGCAAAAAGGGTGACACTGAGTACGGAGTAAAACTCTTGCCGCTTGGCGGCTACGTCGCGATGATCGGCATGTACCCGCCGTCGAAGCCGGGAGAGGCGCCGAGGGAGTCCACGACAGGGTTTTTGAACTCGGTCGCGGAGGAAGCCCCGGTAACGACCAAGCGTAAGCGTGGCGAGGAGTTCGTCGACGAGATCACGCGCGTCGGCGATGTAGCGGAAGAGTCGTCAGCGAAGCGCGAGGCCTCGCCTGCCGATGGGCCTGTAGGCGAGGCTGAGTACCGTCGCGGTGTCGCCGGCTGGGTTGACGAGGCGCGCGAAGCGAGCGCCGAGACAATCCCCGAAGGCGAGGATCACCGCACCTTTTACCGCCTCCCGGTCTGGAAGAAGATCATCATCATGGCAGGCGGGCCGCTGATGAACCTCGCGCTCGCCTTCCTGTTCTTCGGCATCGTAATCTCAGGCTTCGGCATCCCGCAGACAAGCACGACGCTCGGGCACGTCAGCGAGTGCCTCGTTTCCGCAGGGAGCACACAGACGACCTGTGGCACCGACGATCCTGCAGCGCCCGCGGCAGCCGCTGGGCTTCGCCCCGGTGACACACTGTTGTCCGCCGACGGAGTGGCGATCGACAGCTGGGAGCAGTTTCGCGCGATCGTCGCCGCATCGCCCGCGCAGGCCCTTTCCGTTGAGATCGAACGCGCCGGTGAAACTGAGACCGTGACGCTTACCCCGCAGGCCAACGAGCGCATCCTGGCCGACAGCAGCGGTCAAGCGATCCTCGACGACGCTGGCAACCCGAAGACCGAGAGCGTCGGCATGATTGGCGCTACTGCGACCACAGAGATCGTCAAGCAGCCCCTCACCGAAGTGCCCGCATTTGTGGGGGAGAACGTGAAAAATGTGGCTGGCGTGATCCTGCGGTTGCCAGCACGCATGGTCGACGTCTGGAACGCTGCGTTCGGTACTGAGGAGCGAGACCCGAACGGGCCGATGGGCGTTGTTGGCGTCGGACGACTCGCCGGCGAGGTCGCCAGCATGGAGGAAGCCTCCATTGAATCGCGTGCCCAGTTCCTGTTCAGTCTCGCCGGCTCGCTCAACGTCGCACTCTTTGTGTTCAACCTCGTGCCACTCATGCCGCTCGACGGCGGGCACATCGCGGGCGCGATCTACGAGGCGATCAAGCGCGGCTGGGCGAAACTGCGGCGCAAGCCAGACCCCGGTCCCGTCGACACGGCGAAGATGGTCCCCGTGACGTTCGTCGTGGTGATCGCGCTCGGCGCAATGAGTTTGCTGCTTATGTACGCCGATATCGTCAAGCCTGTCGCACTATTCGGCTAACGCACGGCTGCGCGCGGTAGACTCTTTTCCGTGGCAGCAGTGAATTTGGGAATGCCGAAGGTAGCAGAAGTATTGGCTCCGCGGCGCAAGACCCGTCAAATCAAGGTCGGTTCAATCGGCGTGGGCAGCAACTCGCAGGTATCTGTGCAGTCGATGACCACGACTCCAACGACCGACATCAACGGAACACTTCAGCAGATTGCCGAGCTCACGGCGGCTGGCTGTGACATCGTGCGCGTCGCGGTGCCGAGCCAGGACGACGCCGATGTCTTGCACATCATCGCGAAGAAGAGCCAGATCCCGGTGATCGCTGACATCCACTTCCAGCCGCGCTACATCTACGCTGCGATTGACGCTGGCTGCGCCGCGGTGCGCGTGAACCCCGGAAACATCCGGCAGTTCGACGGCAACGTTGGCGCGATCGCGAAGGCAGCGAAGGACGCGGGCGTTTCGCTCCGCATCGGCGTGAACGCTGGATCGCTCGATCCGCGACTCCTGCAGAAGTACGGCAAGCCGACCGCCGAGGCGCTCGTCGAGAGCGCCGTCTGGGAGGCATCGCTCTTCGAAGAGCACGATTTCCACGACTTCAAGATTTCCGTGAAGCACAACGACCCGATCGTCATGACGAAGGCCTACCGTCAGCTCGCGGCGCAGGGCGACTGGCCGCTGCACCTCGGCGTAACAGAGGCCGGCCCCGCATTCCAGGGCACGATCAAGAGCGCGACCGCGTTCGGCATCCTGCTCTCGGAGGGCATCGGCGACACGATCCGCGTCTCGCTCTCGGCCCCACCGGTCGAAGAGGTGAAGGTCGGTCTGCAGATTCTGCAGTCGCTCAACCTCCGCGAACGCAAACTCGAGATCGTGTCGTGCCCGTCGTGCGGTCGCGCGCAGGTTGACGTGTACACGCTCGCTGACGAGGTTACCAAGGGCCTCGAAGGCATGACGGTACCGCTGCGCGTCGCAGTCATGGGCTGCGTCGTGAACGGCCCGGGAGAGGCCCGCGAGGCAGACCTCGGCGTCGCCTCTGGCAACGGCAAGGGCCAGATCTTTGTGAAGGGTGAAGTCATCAAGACAGTGCCCGAGGCAGAGATTGTCGCGACGCTCATCGAAGAGGCGAACCGTATCGCCGAGGAGATGGGCCACACGACCGAGTCGGGCGCACCGCAGGTCGTTACCGGTTAAGTAGTCCAGCTAGTCACCAGGCAACGGGCTCGATCTCGACCCCGCCCTTTGCTACGTCGACGCGCACGACGCGCACGGTGCCGGTCGTACCTGGGATAAGGATCCCGGTGGGGTCGGGGCAGCGCGTTGTGATCGGCGGGTCGGTGATCTGCACTCTGGCGCTGCCGCCCTTCGCCTCGACAACGACAACGCGGAACGTCTCGCCAACGCGATCCCGCACGAGTGCGGCCTCGACCCGGTCGATGGCAGCCGACCCAAGCCTGCTTGCGAGCCCCGACGAGGAACGCATGAGTGCAGGCACGTCAGCGAGACTCGAGACTGCCCACTCAGGGACGGGGCGGCCCGCGCTCAACGCCTCGCACACGACGAGGCCCCAGCGATCCACGAGCCGCCTGAGCGGTGCGGTCACGTGTGCGTACGGCGCGGCGATCGCGGCCTGCTCAGGAAGCGGCGGCGGGGGAAGCAGCTCCCCATCGCGCTCGACGCCGAACGCCGCGTAGTCGGCTCCGCGAAATAGACTCGAGGCCGCGTGAAGCACGGCTGCGGCCTGCGGGGTTCCGCGCGGCAGCTCGCGCAGGTACTCACCGTACGTGAGGGCGTCGCGCCAGGGAACGCCGAGCACTGACACCCGATGCCGAAACTCGGCGAGCGATTTCTCGTCGGGCGCTGCCATTGTGCGGAGGATCCCGATCCCGCCGTCGAGCATCATCCGCCCAGCAAGCATCCCGGTGAGCAGCGACAGCTGCGAGTTCCACTCCTCTACCGGAAGCGGGAAGCGGCGTTCGATGCGGTAGCCCGAGTCATCGCGGATGATCTCCTCGTCGGCCATGTTCAGGCTCGCGCCACCCCTGCGCTGCTCCTGCGCGATGCGAAGCGCCGCGAACTCGGGTAGCAGCGCGAGCGGCTCTGCGGCGGTTCCGGCGTCGAGGTCGCGCTGTGCTGCTGGATATCCGAGCTTGGCGCGCGAGCGAATCAGAGCGCGTTCGACGGACGCCGCGGCTGCACTACCACCCTCGAACGCTGCGGCTCCCTTGCCGTCAACGGGAATGGTCCAGATGTATGCTGCGCGATCGACATCGGGGAGCAGCGAGGCGCGATCCTCGCTGAGCTCGCGCGGGTGCAGCGGCACCGACCCATCGGGCAGGTAGAGCGTCTGCCCCCGACGCCTGGCTTCGGCGTCGAGCGCACCGCCCGGCCGAACAACGCCGGGAACGTCCGCGATCGCATAGCGCAGCGTGAAGCCATCGCCTGTGCGCTCCAGATGAAACGCCTGGTCGAGATCGCGCGAATCCGGTGGGTCGAGCGTCACGAACGGGATCTCGCGCAGATCGAGCGCTGGGATCGGCGAAGCCGCGAGGCGCGCCTCGGCGAGCACTTCGGCAGGGAACGCGTCAGAGACATCGTTCTTGTCGCGAAGCGCGGAGAGCGCGGCGGCGAGCGAGCCATGGGTGGTTTCAGGGGCAAGGTGTGTGCGCCGTGCTGGCATGGCCACAGCCTATCCGCCGCGCCCCGCAAACTCCTAGACTGGTGGCATGACAGCGCCAGTGAACGACCAGACCGCCGACGCCATCGACAGCCTGCTCCGGGATGCCGGAGTGACGCAGCAGCGCGGGCTGATCCGCCGCATCATGCTCGCCGCGCTCGGCCTCGCAGCCGATGGCGCATCCCGGCTCGACCTGAAAATCTCGGCCTCAGCGCTCGAGGAGATGCGGCAGGCCTTCGCACTGTTCGCACCCTACGCTGGCGTTCGCAAGGCCTCAATCTTCGGTTCCGCGCGCACGAAGCCGGGCGACCTGCTGTACACCGCGGCGGAGGAGAGCGCGCGAGCGCTCGCGGAGGACAATTGGATGGTCGTCACCGGTGCCGGGCCTGGCATCATGGAAGCCGCAGCCGTCGGCGCCGGCGTGGAACGCTCCCTCGGAGTGTCCATTCGGCTCCCATTCGAGGAAGAGCCGAACGCGTTCGTCGCGCACGAGGCGCACCATGTCGCGATGAAGTACTTCTTCACGAGGAAACTCATGCTTGTGAAAGAGTCGAGCGCGTTCATCTGCCTGCCGGGCGGCTTCGGCACCATGGACGAAACATTTGAGCTGTTGACGCTGCAGCAGACGGGAAAAATGGTTCCTGTGCCCATAGTGCTGCTCGACAGGCCTGGAGGCAGCTACTGGTCTGGCTTCAAAGACTTCGTCGTGAACGAACTCGAGGGCGGCGGCTACGTCACCGCTGGTGACCTCGACCGGGTGCTGATCACCGACTCTGCTGACGCCGCTGTTGAGCACGTGCACGCGTTCTGGAGCAACTACACGGACCTTCGCTGGTTTCCGACGAACGTCGAGGGGGAGCGTGACGCACTGCTGCTTTACACGCGGGTCGCTCCTACCGAGGCACAGCTTGCCGACCTCAACGAGCGTTTCGGCTACATGCTCGACTCCGGAGCAATCACACTTGCCGACCCGTACCCGGAAGAGGGCTCAGAGCGGGCCTCCCTTTCACGGGTCCGTCTCGTGCCACGACCACACGCCATTGGTGAACTGTACCGGCTCATCTGGGCGCTCAACGACCTGCCGGATAGCGACCCAACCGGGCCGGTCGGCGCGGAGAACTAGTGCAAGCCGACCCCGCTGAGACCCGTGACGGGCTGCGCGCTCTGCTTCTTGCCGAGCGAGAGCGCGTGGTGTCCCGCGCGTCGGATCTCGACGTGACGCTCGCGGAGCTCGTGCGGAACCGCGAGTCCGCGAACGATGACGACGAGCATGACCCGGAAGGTGTCACGCTTTCCTCGGAGTGGTCGCGGCTGAGCGGCCTCGCCGACGCGGCGCGGGCCGAACTCGCACAGATTGACGCTGCCCTTGAACGCTGGGAAGCAGACAACTACGGTGTCTGTGAGCGCTGCGGGAAAG